>NZ_WVTE01000020.1:0-18896 GCF_009939605.1 Rhodococcus sp. YH1
GGTCGTCGGGCCGCACCGGGGCGAGCGCGCCGCCGTAGCGGCCCTGCGGTGTGCGGACTCCGTCGACGACGTAGACGTCGATCATCCGTAGATCTCCCTTCCGAAACCGGGGGCCGTGTGACCCTTGTGGTCAACGCCGGGGTGAGGGCGCGATCGGCTGCCTTGCCGCCCAGGTAGTTTCCGACGAACAGGCCGGAGCCGAAGACGATGAGCAGCCACGGCACGCTGGACGTCGCGAAGCCGCTGACCTCGGTCAGGGTGAAGGCGATGTAGGTGAAGGCGCCGAACATGCCGCCGTAGCCGAGGACGGTCAGCGCGATCGAGAACCAGACCTGCTTGTTGCGGAACGCGTGGAGTTCGCCGCGCAGGCCGCCGTGCGTGGCGGCCGGGGGAGTGGCCGGCACCAGGGCAATGATGCCGGCGAGTGCCACCACGCCGATCGCGGTGATCGCCCAGAAGGTCGAGCGCCATCCCAGTTGCTGCCCGAGCAGGGTGCCGAACGGGACTCCGAGGACGTTGGCGGTGGTGAGGCCGGCGAACATGATGGCGATGGCGCCGGCGCGCTTGGAAGGTGCGACCATGTCCGCAGCCACGACGGACCCGATGCCGAAGAACGCGCCGTGGCACAGGGCCGCGACGATGCGTCCGCCCATCATGACCTCGTACGACGGGGCGAGGGCCGACAGCAGGTTGCCGACGATGAACAGCACCATCAGGGACAGTAGGGCCCGCTTCCGGTCGAAGCGGGTGAGGGCGGCGGTGAGCAGAATCGCGCCGAGGGCGACCGAGAGTGCGTACCCGGAGATGAGATAGCCGGCGACGGACTCGCTCACGGCGAAGTCCGCGGCGACCTCCGGCAGCAGTCCCATGATCACGAATTCGGTGAGGCCGATCCCGAATCCGCCCATGGCGAGGGCGATGAGGCCTGAAGGCACGTCGAGTTCCTTTCGAAAATCTGCGCGTCAGCGCATAGAGCGCGTGTGCAGTAGTTGCAAACGCCTCATAAATAGTTGCACGCGCTCTATACATGCGCAAGCGGGTAGTATCGGAGAGGGTAAGAAACAAGGAGGCGACGTGGGTATTGCGGACGACGCGGTGGAGATCCGCGCGCAAGGTTGGCGCACGCTGGCCGCACTTCACGGGGCGCTCGACACCGAGCTCGAACGTGCCCTCCAGCAGCAGCACCAGCTCTCGGTGGTCGAGTACACCGTGCTCGACGCGCTGAGCCGGCAGGACGGCTGGCACATGCGGATGGCGCAGCTCGCCCGCGCGGCCGCGCTGAGCAGCAGCGCGACGACGCGGCTGGTCAATCGTCTCGAGAAGCGCGGGTTGCTCACGCGGATCCTGTGCGAGGACGATCGCCGCGGCATCTACACCGAACTGACCGCCGCCGGGCGCGAGCTGCTCGACAATGCGCGTCCGACGCACGACGCCACCCTCGAAGCCGCCCTCGGCGAGGCGTCCGAGATCCCGGAGCTGGCGCCGTTGGTGCGGGCATTGCACGAGCTGCCGCCCAGCCCGCACTGATCCCCGGTGCTGTGCACCCGGGCGCACGTCGCCGGAGTGAGTGCACGTGTTCGGGCCTGACGGAGGAGAATTCGGGACGCCAAAGCAGACGGAGACCCTTCGGGTCCCTGACTCGTCGGCCCCTTCCCCAAGCAAACCCACGGACCATACCCCGATACCGCGTCTCGGCCAGCACGTCTGGCCGCGTGCCGAAAAGGCAAGCGGCTGAGCTGGACCCGGTCGGACGTGTCGACCCGTGCTCGATCGGGTGCCCGGTGCCGTTCACCGGGACGGTGGAATGCCGGATGCGGTTGGTTAGCGTCGGACCCGCACGGAAAACGACGTGACCGCGTGCGCCTCGGTCACCGGAACGGCCCTCGCACGCACGCAGGGAAAACACCTGTGGCCCCCGGGCACGGCTGGTGACAGTCGTATGCGAGGGCTGGTGAACGGGTCAGGACGTCGGCGGACTCGTCCGGGTCACGTCGGCGGCGCGGGACGCTGCGCCGGGCCGGTAGACGGGGTGCGCGGCGCGCGGCGCCGGCCACTCCCGGAGATGTACGCCTGGAATCGGCGTGTGGATACAATCCACCTCACGGTGCATGACAGCTCTTCTCTGTCGTGTGCCCAGACCCCGGTTCGGTGTTGGCGCACCGGCCGGGGTCGCCCCGTTTTCGGGGTCGGTGCAGCGATGGTGGCACGCGGCTCGCGGGTGCGTCAACCGATCCGGTACAGACGCCAGGTCGGTTGGTTGTCGCCGTCGTTGGGGATCTCCAGATCGAGGGTCGCGATGTCGGCGCCGGTCTCGAAGACGGTGGGGTAGCGGCGGTTCACCGCATCCGAGACGCCGCGACCCTCGTTCGGCACGGTGAGCAGATACCGCACGCCGTTCGCGGCCGGATCGTTGAGGATGCGGGTGAAGTCGGCGTCGGACGGGATGACGAACTGCTCGGGCCGGTCGGTCGCGGTGAGCACCGCGAACCCGTACACGGTGTCCATCACCACCGAACCCGGGGGCAGGTCGAGCCCGTCGAGATGGTCCGCGATGCGACGTTCCGTGCCGAACGACGCGATGATGCGGTTCTCCTGGTCCCGCAGCTGCGACGTGTCGTCCGGATCGGGGAACAGCACGGTGCGCAGCGCGTGCTGCTCCTGCGACAGCGTCGCGTTGCCCATCGCGACGAACGTGACCGGCACCGACACCGCGAGCGCGAGCGCCCCGACGGGTGCAAGGGTGCCGCGGTCTTGCGGCCGCACCGTCGCGTGCGCGCCGAGCCGGCGCGCACGCAGCTGCCCGCGACGGGGCGCGAGCTGCACCACCCACATCGCCGCCAGCGGCACCGCGACGAGGTAGAACCGCAGGAACGGGAACGTCATGCCGCGGAAGTACGACAGGGCGGCGAACGCAAGCACCGCCCCCAGCACGACGAACGGCACGACGGGCTCGAAGTCCCGGCGGCGCCACGCCAGCACCGCGACGACGGGCGCGAGCAGCGGCAGCGCCGGCCCGAGCACCAGGATCTCGGCGACGGAGAACGCCAGCGCCCCCAAGCCCCCGGTGGAGCCGCCGCCGCTCTGCTCGAGGATCGCCGCGTTGCCGTACGACGACGAGAACTGCTGCAGCGCTTCGCCGGTGATGAGCCAGCTCGTCGCCGCCCACACGAGGAACGCCAACGCCACCGGGGCGGCGACGAGGATCGCGTCGAGCAGCGCCGCCCGCCACACGCGGGTGCGCCACCATGTCACCGCGACGACGAGCACGGTGACGGCCGCGCCGACGGCGAGCGCGTCGTAGCGCGCCAGATACGCCAGCCCGACGGCGATCCCGGCGACGGCGAGGTCGTGCACGTCGTCGGTGCTGATCCACCGCACCAGCCGGCGCGTCGCCCAGCACAGCAGCATCAGGAACGGCGCCTCGCTCATGCCGTTGGCGCCGTAGTACACGATCATCGGATTGAGCGCGAACAGCGCCGTCACCGTCCACACCAGCCACGGCGACGCGCCGCGATCGCGGGCGAACAGGTGGACCTGGGTGACGGCCCCGGCCATGAACGGCGCCGACATCACCACGGCCGTGAGGCCCCACCGGGTCAGCGCCGGCCACCAGTCCGACAGCGCCACGAGCGGCAACTGCATCAGCGCGGTCAGGGGCGTGAACACGAACCCGATGGCTGCCAGGTGCGGGTCGCGGCTGTGCAGGGCGCTGCGCGCGGCCGCGACGCGGCTGAGCGAATCACCTTGGAAATAGGCCACATCCAGCGACAGGTACAGCCCCACCGCCGCATAGAGCAGGCAGGACAGCCAGAACACCCGGGCCGAGTCGCCTCTCATGACGACAGCCCGTGGAAGGTCTTCTCCCAGTAGGAGGGATTGCGGATCAGCTGATAGGTGCCCTTGATCGCGGCGACCGACATCATCAGCCAGTACACCGGCACCGTCAGGCACGCGAGCCACAGCGCCGAGTTGCCGGTCTCCCGGCACGCGACCAGGTTCATGTACAGCACGGCGGAGTTACCGAACACCAGCGAGATCAGCGCGGGGAAGTACACGTACCAGGGGAAGATCTCCTCGATCAGGAGCGGCTGCCCGAGCAGCCACGCGATGGTGATCAACCAGAACACCATGTTCAGGCACGCGATGATCGGCGTCCCGGCGAGCAGGGTCGTGAACCGGAGCATCCCGACCGTGCCGATGCCCCGCCACAGTTGTACGGGTCGTCGCACGTGCACGAGCCATGTCTGCAGATATCCCTTGTACCAGCGGGAACGCTGCCGGATCCAGTTGATCGGATCGCTGTTCGCCTCCTCCAGCGTCGTCGAGTCCAATACGGCCGTACGGTAGCCCGACTCGGCGATGCGCACCCCGAGGTCGGCGTCCTCGGTGACGTTGTACGGATCCCACGCGCCGATCTCGTCGAACACGGCGCGCCGGATGTGGTTCGACGTACCGCCCAGCGGGATGGGCGAATTCGAGCGCATCAGGCCGGGCAGCACGAAGTTGAACCACAGCGCGTAGTCGGCGGTGAACCAGCCGGTGAGCATGTTCTGGGTGCCGTTGTGGAAGGCCAGCTTCGCCTGCACGCACGCGACGTCGTCGCCGAGCCGGTCGAACGCGACCGCCACGCGCCGCAACTGCAGCGGCTCCGGCAGGTCCTCGGCGTCGAAGATGGTGACGATGTCGCCGGTGGCGAAGTGCAGCCCGTAGTTGCAGGCCTTCGGCTTGGTCCGCGGGTCCGCCGCCGGCACCAGCAGGATCTCCACGCTCTCGCCGAGCCCGGCCTCCTCGGCCGCGGCGATGGTGACGGCGTCGTCCTCCTCGAGCAGCAACAGCACCTGCAGCTTCTCGGCCGGATAGTCCAGCGCGGCCATCGCCGCGATCAGATCACCCACCACCTCCGGCTCGTTGTAGGCCGGGACCAGCACCGTGTACGTCGGCAGCGCGTGCCCGGGCACGGCCCGCGCCACGTCGTCGTCGACGGTGAGGATCGCGTCGCGCGCCAGGCCGCGGGAGAACAGCAGCAGCCGGTCCGCGAGCGTCGCGATGTACCCGGCCGTGCACACCGCCATCAGCACGGTCAGCGTCGGCGTCGTCGCGAACACCAGCGCCACGATCGCCGCGGCGACCAGGCCGAGGGTCAGCCACTTCTGCCACGGCACGAACGCCACCGACGCCGAAGACAGCGGCCGCTTCTCCCGCAGTCCGTACACCGCGTCGTGCAGCGCGGCGGCCTTGAACTCCTCGTCGACTAGATTCCGCGCCACTGCGCCTCCACCAGATCACGGCCCAGCTCGGTGAGCATGTCCAAGTCCTTGTACTCGGGATCGGAATCCTCCACCGACGCCCGCCCGCGCAGGAACACCGACAGCAGATTCCGGCCGTTCGACGCCATGTTCGGCGTCGGCTGCGGGAACGGCGCATCGAGTTCGTGGTTGTCGACGGTCAGCAGGCTCACCCGCTGCGCGAGGGCGTCGCCGCGCGTCCAGATGAAGTTCATCAGGCTCCAGGTGAGCAGCAACTCGTCGTCGACGACGGTGAAGAAGTCGGCCTGCACGCCGTGGCCGAGGTCCACCCGGATCTTCGGGCTCACCCGCGCCCGCCCGAGATCGTAGGAGGTCTGCACCGGATACACCTCGAACACCCCCACCCGCCGCACCTGCAGGGTCTGCACGGCGACGGTGCGCGGCCGCGACAGCCGATCCCAGTCGGCGCGCGGCTCGACGGCCCGGATCATCTGCCGGCGCAGCTGCGCGGTGGAGCCGAAATACCTTCGTGGCCAGTCGTAGTCGATGGAGTCGATCTGGTACCAACCGGTGGGGACCACCTGCGTGACGGTGCCGCTCGGCGGTGGGCCCACCGACACCGGCGTGAGCTGCTGATCCGGCAGCGGCAGCACGGCGAGCACCAGCGCGGCCGGGGCGACGAGGAACAGCGCCGAGCGCGTCGCCTCCCGCGGCGACACCGGGTTCGGGGGCAGCGTGCGCGGCGCGAGGCCGCGATACCGGTACAGGTAGAACGCGCCGCCGACGACGAGCGCCGCCGTGCCCGACGGCACGATCTGCGCGACGGCGACCCGCGCGTCCGGGTAGCGGGTGGTCACCGCGAACAGCAGCGCCAGGCCGAGCAGCATCGTCGCGGAGAAGCCGATCAGCGCGCGGCGCCGGGTGCGGCCGACCGCGACGGCGATCGCGATCGCGCCCAGCAGCACCATCAGGAACCCGGCGGCGAACTTGGTGCCGCCGAGCTGCACGAGCACCGCCCGGTAGAACAACGGCGACGTGCCCAGCAGCAGCAGCCACACCGGCCAGTACCGGGAGGCGACGCGCAGGCCGAACAGCAGCACGCACGCGCCGATCACGAACGTCCACGCCGACAGCACGTCGAGGTGCATCATCTGGTAGTTCGGCCCGTACCGCGGCAGCAGCAGCCACTTGACCGCGAGCGCGATCAGCAGGACGGCGCCGCCGACGATCCGGTCGGTCTGCCGGTCGTGGATCGGCAACTCGCCGCGGCGGCGCCGGGTGACGCCCTCGGCGGCGAGCACCGCGAACGGCGGCACGAGCAGGACGTAGCCGCCGCCCGTGCCGCGGGAGATCTCCGTGAGCAGTTGCTCCCACGTCGACCAGTACCCGAGCACGGTGGCGGCGACGATCACCGTCCACCGTGCGCTGGTGTGCGCGAACAGTGCGGCGCGCTCGGCGGTCGTGACGGTGCTCATGGCGACATCCGATCAGAGCGGGCGCGGCCGGCCGCGACGCCATCGCAAGGCCGTGACGCCCGCGGCGACGAGCCCCCCGGCCAGCAGGGCGAGGCCACCGGCGAGCACCCAGGCCGTCGTCCGGCCCAGCGACTCCTGGGTGCCGGGCTCGGCGGCCGGGTCGGTGAGCGCGAGTTCGACCGGGTCGCGGTCGGCGGTGGTGAACAGCACGTCGCCGTCGAGTTCGGCCCAGCGTTGCGGGGTCGCGGCGAGCCAGCCGAGGGTGCGGTCGAGTTCGGCGGGCACCTCGGTGGCGGCGGCGACGAGGACCGTGCGGTCGCCGTCGCGCGCCACCTGCAGCGACGCGAACTCGATGTCGGTGGGGAAGGTGACGGTGGTGGCGTTCCCGGTGGCCGGGTCGAGGAGGTCGAGGGTGCGGCCCTGTGTCCCGGCGAGCGGCAGTTCCAGGGTGTCGGGGACGCGGCCGTCGGCGGCGACGACGATGGCGGGGGTGCCGCCGGTGGCGGCCTCGTCGACGCTCACCCATTCGGGATCGAGCGGCACGGAGGTCAAGCTCTGCAGCCCGGCCACGAGCGCGACGGCCCGGGCGGTTTCGGCGATCCCGGCCTCGGTGGCGGCGACGTTCACCTTCGGCAGCAGCGCCTGCGGCAGCGACCGGAAGCCCCCGGGCAGCGGCGGGTCGGCGGGCTCGGTGGTGACGCGGCTGCCGGCGTCGACGGTCAGCGTCATCGGCTGCTGCAGGCCGCACTGGTGGGTGCCGCCGGTGGCGCGCAGGGACACCACCACGTCGGTGGTCCGTCCGAGTACGTGGTCCGGCACCGTGATCCACCGATCGAGACGGCCGGACGCGTCGGCGGGCCACGAGTCGACGACGGTGTCGCCGACCGTCACCGACACCAGGCCGCCCTCGGTCGTGGGCAGCGGGGTGTAGGAGCCCTGCAGGTTGATCCGCAGATTGTGGGACGGCCGTCCCAGACGGGTCTGGTCGATGCCGAGCGGCACCTCCACCACGCCGACGCCGGTGTCGGTGAGGGCGCCGAGGCCCAGTTCGGCGAGCGTCGTCGCGTCGGGGGACAGCCGCGGCGGCCGGCCCAGCGTGCCGACCGTCGCCGCCGAGGCCACCGCGACCGACGAGATGTCGCTCGTGATGAGGCGGGCCTGGTTGCGCAGGGCGTCGGCGTCGCCGGTGACCGCGAGCGCCGGACCGCCGCCGGGCACCTGGACCAGGGTGGCGGCACCGTCGCCGTCGGTCTCGACGATCGCGATCTGCCGGGTGAACGGCCCGGCCGGGGCGGGCGGCACCGCGTCGTCGCCGGGCAGGGTCTGCACTGTCACCCGCAGCGGCCGGCCCGTGTACTGGGCGGTGACGGCCGCGGTGAGATCGAGAGCGGTGGCCGACTCGGCGGGGGTGGGGTCGGCGGGCAGCGCCAGCTCCAGCGACTCGAGGATCGGCGGCAGGAAGTCGGCGACCACGGCCGGCGGGGTCGCCGCCCCGGTGTAGCGGACGCGTCCGTCGCGCAGCACCACCGAGCGATCCGTCCAGTCCTCGGGGCAGATCCCGTCGAACGGGAGCAGGTGAAGGGTCAGGGTGACGGTGACGGCGCGGTCCGCGATCGGCGCCGCATCCAGGGGCAGCGAGACCGGCACGAGGGTTCTGGCGGCGGGCAGGTCGATGCGGGCGAGCAGTAGCCCCTGCGACTGGACGTCGATCCAGCCGCGGGCGACGTTGGCGGGCATCTGCACCGTCGTGTCGAGCGCGGCGGGCCGCAGCCCGTCCGGCACCGGGACGGTGAGGGTCGCGGTGTCGCTGTGGCCGCGGAAGGCAACCGTGTCGCCGAATCCCAGCGTCTGCGTGCCGAAGACGACGTCGCCGGGCGGCGCGACGGGGTCCTGCGCGGCGGCAGGGCCAGCGGCGAGCACGGTCAGCGCGGCCAGGGCGGGAACGAGGATGGCGTGTCCGGCACGGCGAATTGTCTGGGTCGGCACATCGGGGACTTTACGGTTGTTCGGTACGAAATGTGGGACAAGTGCGACACGGCCGCGATAGCGTGGACGCAATATCGCTTACAGTCCTCCGCGCGTTACCCATCGGCGACCAAGTTCGTACACACTGTGGGTATGTGGTGGTGGGTTGCGGCGGTTCTGGGCGCCTGGCTGCTCGTCTCGGTGGCGGTCGGTCTGGTCCTGGGCAAGGTGCTGCGCGTGGCCGACATGGAGGAATCCCTCGTCGAGATCCAGCGCGCCGAGCGCGAGAGCGAACGTCACACCAACAAGCCCTGACATCGCTTTACATGCTTTTGACCAGCGCTTTAGTGTTTGTACTCGCGAGTAACGATCTTGAGGACTAGTGTTCCTGTGTCGCCTTCCTGTCCCCCCTGCGAAGGCGACGCTCGCAGGCCGGTAACCCCCCATCGCCGGCCCGCGCTGAGGCCCCGCCGTTTCGCCACCACGATCGGCGGGGCCTCACCCCTTTCGGGCGGCGTGCCGACCGATACGCTCGGGCGGTGACCGAGCCGCGCACCGCACCCCGCATCACCATCACCTACTGCACGCAGTGCAACTGGCTGCTGCGCGCCGGCTGGATGGCGCAGGAGCTGCTCAACACCTTCGGCCCGGATCTGGGCGAGGTCGCGCTCATCCCCGGCACCGGCGGCATCTTCGTCGTCACGGCCGGTGATCGGGTGGTGTGGGACCGCAAGACCGACGGTGGGTTTCCCGACATCGTCACGCTCAAGCAGCGGGTGCGGGACGTCGTGGATCCCGAGCGGGATCTGGGGCACGGGGACGCCGCGCGCCGGGCGCAGGAATAGGATTTCTACGGCCGTATCCGGCGCCGGTACCGGCAGAACTGCCCGGCCGGTTTCCAGTCGTGCTCGTGTTATCGGGCTTCGTCCGCATGCGGTGCTCTGTATCGATACCCACTCGTTGCGGCTGTGCAACATCGGTCCACAGATTTCGGAGCACACTCGGGCCATGCCTGTCGGTCGGAAGTGGTGCGAGGTCGAGAACGAGTTCTTTCCGGCCGAGGAGTTCCAAGGCGACGTGCATATGCACTGCCAGGGGCGGGCGTGGGGAATTCCGGACAGCTACGTGATGCCGTCGAAGTCGCCCGAGGACGCGGATTGAGATCCGCGGTCGCACTGGTGAGAATGTGGAGCCCTGCCGCGAGGCGCTCGCAGGAACTCGAGAGACTCCGGCTGGAGGCGGAGCGTGCGGAGGAGGCGGAGCGCAGCGCCGCGCTCGACAAGGCGACGACCGACTTTCAGATGGCCGGCTGGGCTGCCGAGTACGAACTGCGGAAGCTGTTCCAGGAGAACCTGTACGACGCATCGAAGGGCGGTTTCGAGCGAAGTCGAGATAGTGCGAAGTTCGTGCAGACCGCCGCCGCTGCCATCGGAACCATCTATATCGGCGTGTTGGGTGTGTCGTTTTCGGTGACCGATAATTCGCTACCCCTGCGCGGGGTCTTTGCCCCGCTCTTTCTGGGTATGGCCGTCGCCTTTTCCGGGTTCTATCTGGCCTTCCTCATGCCTGCGAGTCGCTCGACGCTGCACCCTCCGACGGGCACCCTGCACAATCACCAGATGCAGAGGTTGATCTTCTTCATGGAGTGGGTCAATCGAGCGACGGGGCAGCGGCGGTACTTCATTCAAGCGAGTGTGCTCAGTCTGGCGGTGGGACTCGTCTTCATCGTCGCACCCTTCGTCAGCAGTCCGCGCCCTCCCGAAGTTCCTGCCATGCCTACCCCACCGGCCGTGCCGGCCGCGACAGACCCGGATCTGCAACCCCGAGCGGTCGAACTGTTCCTCATCCAAGTGGACGAATTTCGGCGGTCGGTTCTCGAGAGAAACAAGGCGATAGCGGAATCCGCGCAACAGAGTGTCGAATTCGAGGAGCGGGAAGGTCGTTTGAATGCGTGGTCTGCTGTCCTGGCCGGGGTGGGCCTGATCGTCGTTCTCGTGGTTCCGGTCTTCTTCTCGCGGGAGCGAGCTCCTACGCCGTGACGTCGAGGGCCGAGCACTGCGGGTGGGGCCGCACCGTGGACTATCCGGGTATCGGTCCCGTGGATCAGTACACCGTGCCGGCTGGCTTCCTGCGTTCCGCAGCGGCGCCGGTGGACCAAGCCGGGCACGGATAGGAGCCCGGCGAGCGCACGGCGGGTAATGCTCTCTCGAGCAGCGCTATTCTTCGCAGACGTAATGTTTTGGCGATTTGCCCGATTCAATGGACCGTCAGGTCCTTCCTCTTCGAATCGAGGTCTTCGTGAAGCGTCTTCTCGCCGGCATCCTGGGCTGTGCCGCGATCACCGTCGCCGTGCCGGCCACCGCAAGTGCGGGCACCGGAAGTGCCGATATCCTTCCCCGCATTCTTCCCGCGGCGCTCTGCGTCGTCTCGTCCGGTTCCGGTCAGTGCGCGCTCGTTCCGTTTCCCACGCCGGGCGCGGTGATCGGCGCTGCCGAGTCGACGCGCCTCACCGTGGCCGAGTAGGGACCGGGAGCTGCGGCAGCTTCGTGCACAATCCCGGCGCGCGCAGCCGCTGCTGCCGAGCTCAGACTCCGACCGAGGTCCGGACGATCGTTTCGGGCTTGGTCGGCTCGGCCGGCGCTTCGGCGGCGCGCGTCGGGCGGGACCGTTCCTCCCGGAGCCGGACAGCATCACCGGCCACAACTGCGATCAGCACCGACAGCGCTGCCCACAGGACCACCAGGCGCACGACGATGTCCATCCGTCGAACCCTGAACGATGCCGACCGAGTCCATCGTTTCGTCCGCGGCGACGGACGTGGACTGGAATAGTCCGCTGAAACGACACCGAGAGTGCAGATTGGAGGCGCGGCGTGTAGGCGCGGGCGGCGCCGCTCGAAACAGACCGACCAACTCGCATGTGAGGCCGCCTCGGGTTACGGTGTTTCGGAACATTCCGACCGGGGGGTCGAAGTGGACGCCGCGACTTCTCGCGGAATCGCCGTACTCGAGGGAGCTTTGATGCAATCCGTTCTGAAGAAGACCGCTGTGGCCGTTGTCGGGGTGGGAGCGCTGGCGCTGTGCGTGCCGGGGACCGCGGTCGCGGCAGGTAACCCGTCCGTGGGGGCGTCGGGCACGCCCGGCTCGATCACCGTCGATTTCGACTTCGCCGGGGTGGACGTCGCCGGCGGTGTCACCTGCGTGACCTACGTGTCGACCAAGCAGAGCGGGCTCGACGCCGCCGATCCGTCGGGCCGCGCCGATGCACAGGCGCCCGGCTCGAAGTTCTCCGTCGAGAACACCAGCACCTCCGCCATCACCTTCGTCCAGGACGGCCAGCCCGTCTCCCAGGGCCCGCAGCCCATCGCGGCCGGCACCTACTACGTGTACTGGGGTTGCCAGGACGCGGCCGGCACCCAGTGGGACAACGTCGGCCTGAAGTCCGGCGCGCCGTTCCAGAACCCGATCGTCGTGAACGTCGCCGGCGACGGCGCCGCTCCCGCACCCGCGGCCCCGGCCGCGCAGTCCGCCCCGACCAAGTCGGAGGGGACCGTTCCGCAGGCGGACGTCGCGCCCGAGACCGACGACGTCATCGACACCCCCGAAGAGCTGATCGGTCTCGTGATCGATCTCTTCGGCGATCAGCTGCCGGACCTCTCGCAGAGCTGACCTTCGGCACGCGCAGGCGGCATCCCGCACGGGATGCCGCCGCGTGGTTCCCGGGAGTGGCAGTTGCATTCGCGCACGGTCGCGCCGGGCGCGCGTTCGATAGGGGGAGGGACATGGGCGGAGGAGCCGCGACCGACGCGGTGGTCCTGGTAGGAGGCAAGGGAACGCGTCTGCGGCCCCTGACGCTGTCGGCGCCCAAGCCGATGCTGCCCACGGCGGGACTGCCCTTTCTGACGCATCTGCTCGCGCGGATCAGGAGCGCGGGCATCACCCACGTGGTGCTCGGTACGTCGTTCAAGGCCGAGGTGTTCGAGGAGTACTTCGGTAGCGGCGAGAGCATGGGGCTGGAGATCGAGTACGTCACCGAGACCGAGCCGCTCGGCACCGGCGGCGGCATCCGCAACGTGCTGCCCCACCTGCGCTCCGACAACGTCATGGTGTTCAACGGCGACGTACTCGGCGGCAGCGACCTGCGCGAGATCCTGCACACGCATGAGGTCAACCACGCCGACGTGACGCTGCATCTGGTGCGCGTCGCCGATCCACGCGCCTTCGGATGCGTGCCCACCGACGCGGACGGACGGGTCACGGCGTTCCTGGAGAAGACACAGGATCCGCCGACCGATCAGATCAACGCCGGCTGCTACGTCTTCCGTCGCGAGTGGATCGAGAAGATCCCGGCCGGACGTCCCGTCTCGGTGGAGCGGGAGGTATCCCCGGCGCTGCTCGTCGACGGCGCCCGCGTGTTCGGCCACGTCGACGCCGCGTATTGGCGGGACATGGGGACGCCGGACGACTTCGTCAAGGGCTCGGCCGACCTGGTCCGGGGAATTGCGCCGTCCCCGGCGCTCGACGGTGAGCGCGGCGAGGCCCGCATACACCCGACAGCCCGCGTCGCCCCTGGGGCGATGCTGATCGGCGGAACCGCGGTCGGCCGCGACGTCGTGGTCGGTGGCGGAGCCCGGCTCGACGGAGTCGCGGTGTTCGACGGCGCACGCATCGACGCGGGAGCGGTGGTGGAGCGCTCGATCGTGGGATTCGGTGCCCGGATCGGGCCGCGTGCTCTGGTTCGTGACGCCGTGATCGGCGACGGCGCCGAGGTCGGAGCCCGCTGTGAACTGCTACGCGGCGCGCGGGTGTGGCCGGGAGTCGTCCTGCCGGACGGCGGGGTCCGGTTCTCCACCGACGTGTAGAGACATGCAGGACAAGCTGATCCGGTTCCGGGGAGGAGCTCGATGTATCCGCTTCGCGGGGCCGTTCGCAACTATTCGTGGGGTTCGCACACCGCGCTGGCCGAGCTGACCGGCCGGCCTGCGCCGACCGAGGAACCCGAAGCCGAATTGTGGCTCGGTGCCCATCCGGCGGCCCCGGCCGTGGTGGACGAAGACGGCACCACGGTGTCGCTGCTCGATCTCATTGCTCGCGATCCCGAAGGCCAGCTCGGATCGGAATGTGCCCGAGAATTCGACGGTCGGCTGCCGTTCCTGTTGAAAGTCCTCGCGGCCGAGCAGCCGCTCTCGTTGCAGGCGCATCCGAGCCGGGCGCAGGCTCGGGAGGGGTTCGCGCGGGAGAACGACGCCGGAATTCCATTGGGCGCACCGCACCGCAACTATCGGGACGACAACCACAAGCCCGAGATGGTCGTGGCGCTGAGCCGTTTCGAGGCGCTGGCCGGCTTTCGGGCGCCGACCGAGACGGTCGAGTTCCTTCGTGACCTGAGCGTCCCCGAACTGACTCCCTACGCGTCGGAGTTGGGCGACCACCTCGACGCGACGGGGCTGCGCGCCCTGTTCACCGCGTGGATGACGCTGCCGACCAAGTCTCTCGTCGCGTTGGTGGACGCCGTTCTGGCCGGGTGCGAGCGCTACCTGGCGGCGCGGGCCGGCTCGGACGACGAGTTCACCGTCGCGGCACGCACCGCCCTCGACCTCGGCCGGGCCTACGCCGAGGACCCGGGCGTCATCGCGTCGCTCCTGCTCAACCGGGTGACCATGGAACCGGGCGACGCGTTGTTCCTGCCGGCGGGCAACCTCCACGCATACCTGCGGGGCACAGCCGTGGAGATCATGGCGAACTCGGACAACGTGCTCCGCGGCGGGCTCACGTCCAAGCACGTGGACGTGCCGGAACTGCTGCGCGTGCTCGACTTCGGATCGGTGGACGTGCCATGGGTACGTGCACGCATCGACAGGGACGAATGCCTGTACGCACCGCCGGTGCGCGAGTTCGAGTTGGTGCGCGCCGAATTGGATCTATCGGGTACTTCGAGACCGACCTCTGCTGCATTCGGTGGCCCGGCGTCGCGGATCCTGCTCTGCGTGGAGGGATCAGCTCAGCTGCGGTGTAGCGATCAGATACTGAACCTCGAGCGGGGGGAAGCGGCGTGGGTTCCGGGCTCGGACCCCGAACTCGTTGTACAGGCCAGGAGTCCTCACGCGACGGTGTTCGCGGCAACACTGCCAATTCCGTCGGAGTCGACCTGAGTGGGCCGACAGCGCCAACTCTTCACACATTGTTGGTTCAGTACTCAGCGTGCATCGGTGTGCTGAACACGCCCGCTGAGTACCTCTGGGAGAATGCGTTGCACAGTCTTCGGCACGGGATACCTGGGCGCCACTCACGCCGCATGTATGGCAGAACTGGGGCATGACGTCCTGGGCGTCGACATCGACCCCGGGAAGATCGCGAAGCTGGAGGCAGGGGAGGTGCCCTTCTTCGAGCCCGGCCTTTCCGAGGTATTGCGACGAAATCTCGAATGCGGACGGCTTCGTTTCACCACGTCCTACGCCGAGGCGGCAGACTTTGCGGACATCCACTTCATCGGTGTCGGCACCCCACAGAAGAGCGGCGAATTCGCCGCGGATCTGTCCCAGTTGCATGCGGTCGTCGACGCGCTCGCCCCGCTCCTGACCCGTCCGACGCTGATCGTCGGGAAGTCGACGGTGCCGGTCGGAACAGCCGAGCAACTGGCAGAGCGTGCCAGGAGCGCCGCACCGGCCGGCGACGACGTCGAGGTGGCGTGGAACCCCGAGTTCCTTCGCGAGGGGTACGCGGTACAGGACACTCTCGCCCCGGATCGGCTGGTCGTCGGGGTCGACCCTAGTCGCGGCGGGCGAGCCGAAGCGACACTGCGTGACTTCTACGCGTGCCAGATCGCGGAGGGCGTGCCCTTCCTGGTCACGAACATTGCCACGGCCGAACTCGTGAAGGCTGCTGCGAACGCATTCTTGGCAACAAAGATCTCGTTCATCAACGCCGTCGCACAGGTCTGCGAAGCGAGTGGCGCAGATGTGGTCGAGCTGGCCGATGCGCTCGGCTACGACGCCCGGATCGGGCGGCGATTCCTCAATGCCGGCCTCGGATTCGGAGGTGGGTGCTTGCCGAAGGATATCCGGGCGTTCATGGCGCGGGCCGGCGAGCTTGGTGCCAACAACGTTCTGCACCTGCTCCGGGAGGTGGACGGCATCAACATGGGGCGCCGCACCACGATGGTCGAGATGACGAAAGAAGCCTGCGGCGGATCGCTCCTGGGCGCCCGGATCGCAGTCTTGGGCGCGGCCTTCAAGCCCGACTCCGATGACGTTCGGGACTCCCCAGCTCTCAACGTGGCGGGACAGCTCCAATTGCAGGGAGCAGCGGTGACGGTCTTCGATCCGAAAGCAATGGAGAACTCTCGACGGCTGTTCCCCACCCTCACCTACGCGGCGGACATCCCCGAGGCATGCCGAGGTGCCGACGCTGTACTGGTACTCACCGAGTGGCAAGACTTCAAAGAACTGGATCCGGAGGAGATCAGCGCAGCAGTTCGGGCGCGCACCGTTCTGGACGGGCGCAACTGCCTCGACGCGCAGCGCTGGCGTTCCCACGGCTGGCGCTACCGCGGCATGGGCCGATGACGGAGTAACCAGGTCCGCCGGCGGACGGGTCCTACTGCGGGGCGCCGGTCGCAGCGTCGGGATCGATCTGCTTGAGCCGGTCCGTCAGCCAGGATCGCAGCATCGGGCCGTACTCCGGGCTCGCCAGGGCCGAGTCGACGCACGCTCGCAGGTAACCGCCGGGATTGCCGAGGTCGTGCCGCGAGCCGCGGTGGACGACGACGTGTACGGGGTGACCCTCGTCGATCAGCAGCGAGATGGCATCGGTGAGCTGCAGTTCCCCGCCCACGCCGGGCTTTACACGGCGCAGCGCATCGAAGATCGCGCGGTCGAGCAGGTAGCGGCCGGCTGCGGCGAGGGTGGACGGCGCGTCCTCGAGCTTCGGCTTCTCGACCATGCCGAGAACCTTCATCACATCCGGGTTCGCGACGCCGGGAACCTCCTGGACCTCGAAGACGCCGTACGAACTGACCTGGGCTTTCGGCACGTCGATGGCGCACAGGACGCTGCCGCCGCGCTCGGCACGCACACGGGCCATGACCTCGAGGACGCCGCAGGGCCGGACGAGATCGTCGGGAAGGAGGACCGCAATCGCGTCCTCGTCGTCGTCGAGGGCCTGCTCGGTGCACCCGACAGCGTGCCCAAGACCGAGCGGCTCGGCCTGCACGACGGATTCGACGTCGAGCAACCTCGGTGCCTTGCGCACCTTTTCGAGCAGGTGATGCTTGCCCTTCGCCGCCAGGTGATTCTCGAGGACCAGGTCCTCGACGAAGTGCGCGACCACGCCGGCCTTACCCGGCGCGGTGACGATGACGAGGCGGCCCGCGCCCGACTCGGCGGCCTCCGAGGCGACCAGTTCGATGCCGGGGGTGTCCACGACGGGCAGGAGTTCCTTGGGCACCGTCTTGGTTGCGGGGAGAAACCGCGTGCCCATACCCGCAGCCGGCACCACCGCCGTCTTGAACACGCTCGGGTTCTCGGCGATCAATTCGCCCATGGCGACACCTCGTCTCTCGATTGGGACAAATCGGATACTCATCGGTAGGACGTACCCGCGCCATCAGGAATGTCGGTCGGAATAGGTACGCGCCGAACTGTCGCGGTGCGGGAGAGTTTCCGTAGGAATGCGCGATTGTGCAGAGTTTAGACTCATCGATCGAGATTCGCGACATTCGTCGTCGCTTGTATGCGACGGCGGAGCTGTGGACGAGAACGCCCCCGAACGTTCATCGAAGGTTCCTCCACGTCAAGTCATGTCGTTGGCATCGGACGTCCTGCACGGTTCCGGTCTGCACCGGCATGCCGGTGAATATGCATAGGAACCGCTGTCCCGGGATCCGAAAACTTGCGCGGCAATTACCGGTTCTGTATCAACGTATGCCGCCTACTGTCTGCACGTTCGAACAAACTGGTCGTGCGTCCAACTGTCCACATTTCCGGGCGAGGCATCGGTTGGTATGTGATGTTTCACACCGTAACGCTGAAGCGCCCACATTCGAACAGTTGGAACGCTTCTGGCTGGAACATACCGCTTGACCTGCTACTTGCTGAGAAGTTACTGAGAAGTAGCGAAACTTCGCTGGTCAAGGGGCGTGATTGCAAGTCCCAGTCGTGTACCCGTCGAGATGCAAGTCGTTGCCGAATGCCCCAAGATGTTCCTTACCGAGGGCAAGCGCAGGTTTGAGATGTGTGCGGTACGGGGAGGTATTCGCATACCGTCGAAGGCATACGCATGTTCCGCCTGAGGTGATCGCATCGATATGGGCACCACGCCCGTATCGGGCTCGGGGAGGGAACAGAATGAAAGCAGCAGTGGGTCAGTCGGACCGGGCGCAAGCCACGGTCGACTCCACCAGGGAAGTGCCGGCGAGGCACGACGCCTTTCCGGTCGGAGACCGCTCCGGCCACACTCGATGGTCGTGGCAGAGCGCGTACGTCGAGCGCCTCTTCTGGACCGACAATGTCATCGTCGTGTTGGCCGTCGTCCTTGCGCACGTCGTGCGCTTCGGGGAGGCGGATTTGCTCGCGGCTACATCGTTCAGTGAGTTGAACTACGCCGTCGTGTCGGCCTGCCTCGCCGTTGCGTGGATCGGGACTCTCGTACTCTTCCGCACGCGGTCGCGCCGTGTCATCGGCAGTGGATACGAAGAATATCAGCGCGTGATTGCTGGAACACTAAGGCTTTTCGGTGCTGTCGCGATTGTGTCGCTGGTCTTCAAGCTCGACTTGGCGCGGGGCTATCTCGCCATCGCTCTGCCGGCCGGGCTCATCATGTTGATCTTCAGCCGATGGATCTGGCGCCGCGTAGTGGCACAGAAGCGGAGCCGCGGCGAGTTCCAGACGTCCGTCCTCGTGGTTGGAGGGGAGCACGCGGTACGCCTCATGACGAGGACCTTCCAGCGCGAGGCCTCCGATGGCTATCGGGTTGTCGGTGTCTGCGTTCCGCGCTATGCCGGCGCTCGCGGTGAGTCCATCGAGGTGGAGGGAAACCGGATCGCCATCTACGGCGACGAACGATCGGTCGTCGGCGCCCTGGCCGAGTCGGGCGCGGACACGGTCGTCGTGACGGCAACCGAAACGCTCGGACACGAGGGAATCCGCGACTTGGTCTGGGACCTCGAACCCTACGAGGCGGATCTCGTGGTTGCCACCGGCGTCGTCGACGTG
>NZ_WVTE01000199.1:0-711 GCF_009939605.1 Rhodococcus sp. YH1
CGCGGGAAGCTGGTCGTCCACATGAGCCCCTGCGGCTCCCGCACGGTGCGCGGCTGCCGCTGCACTAGCGTGTCACGCATGTCCCGAACCCGTATCGCCTACGGTCCGCAGCCGCAGCAGTTCGGCCACCTGTACCTGCCGGACGCCGCGGATCCGGCCGGGCCCGTGCCCGTCGTGATGGTGGTCCACGGCGGCTTCTGGAGCGGGAAGTACCACCTCAACCTCGGCACGCCGCTGTCGCTCGAACTCGCCGCGCACGGTGTGGCGGCGTGGAACGTCGAGTACCGGCGGCTCGGCGCGGGCGGGCGGTGGCCGGAGATGTCCGCCGACGTCGTCGCGGCCCTCGACGCCGTCGCCACCGCGGTGGCCGAGCAGGCCCTGGCCGCGGGTGTCGAACTCGATCCGGCCCGGGTGCGGGTCGTCGGGCACTCGGCCGGCGGTCAGCTCGCCGTGTGGCTCGCGGGTCAGCGCACGCAGGTGCGCCCCGAACTCGTCGTCTCCCAGGCGGGTGCGCTCGACCTCGCGTCCGCGGGTGAACGCGGCCGGCGGATCGGGTACATCGAGGACCTGTTCGGTCAGCCCTACGACGCGGATCCGGAGTTGTACCGGTCGGCGTCGCCCCGGCCCTCCGCCTCGAGGTCACGGTCACCGGTCGCGCGGCCCGCTCCCTCCTTGGCCTGACCGGACACGTCCTGCGCCTTGTGCTTGGCC
>NZ_WVTE01000200.1:0-616 GCF_009939605.1 Rhodococcus sp. YH1
TGGATGCGCGCGGGCGGCTCGCGCATCGCAGACAACTCGTCCATGTTACTCGGCGATTGAATGTCGATTTCCGTCAGATTCGGTCACATTCGCCGAAGAGACTCCCCCTCGGCGCGGATCGGGGGCACCCTGGGCGTGGTCGTATCCGGCGTGAGGAGTGGTTCGTGAGCAGATTCACCGACGAGATGTACGAGACCGCGGCTCGCTCGCCGCATGCTCTGGTCACCGGCGAGCCGGACGCCCCGCGGCGGCAGACGTGGGGGCAGATCCACGAGCAGGCCCGGCGCATGGCCGGTGCCCTCGCTGCGGCCGGCATCGGCCACGGCGACGCCGTCGGCATCCTCGCCGGGAATCCGGTGGACATCGCCCCCGCCTGCCAGGCCGTGTGGATGCGCGGTGCCTCGGTGACGATGCTGCACCAGCCCACCCCGCGCACCGACCTGGCCCTGTGGGCCCGCGACACCGAGGTCGTCATCGGCATGATCGGCGCCCGCACCGTGGTGCTCGGCGCCCCCTTCGAGATCGCCGCGCCGCTGCTCGCCGAGCGGGGCATCCCCGTCGTCACGATCGCCGAGATGGACGCCGGCACGCCCGTCGACCCGCTGCCCACCGACGA
>NZ_WVTE01000201.1:0-573 GCF_009939605.1 Rhodococcus sp. YH1
CGGCCCGCTGCACATATTCGGTGCAGCTGACCACCAGCAGGTCGTCCTTGTCGCGGAAGTGGTGGTAGAACGTGGAGCGGCCGACGTCGGCGCGATCGAGGATGTCGCGGACGGAGACGCGGTCGTAGCCCTTCTCGGTGAGCAACTCGATCAGGGCTCGGTGCAGTTCGTTGCGGGTCCGTCGGACCCGGCGGTCCTCGGTGGGCGGCACGGGTTCTCCTGCGGTCGTCGGCGTTACCGCACATTGTGCGCCCGAGTGTCCGGAACCGGACACTTTCCGGGGTTTCGCTCCTGGCGTCGCGCGGCGATCGTCGTAACCATGGAGCCATGAGACACAACGACTTCCAGCGACAGTCCACCGTCCACGACGACGGACCGGGGGTGCTGATCACCCGGGTCCGTGGTTATGCCGCCTTCAACACGATCTTCTTCGCCGGTCGGCGATCGCGGGTCGACGCCGCGGCGGCGGACCTGCTCGGCCTCCAGCACGGGCAGGCCGTTCTCGACATCGGTTGCGGACCGGGGGCATTCGCCCGCGTTCTGGCCGAGCGGGTCGGTCCCACGGGGCACGTG
>NZ_WVTE01000202.1:0-539 GCF_009939605.1 Rhodococcus sp. YH1
TTCTGGGACATGTTGTCCTTCAGAACGATTCGCCCGACCTCCTCGGTCATGGATTCGAGCAGCGGGTTGCGGTCGGTGGACGTGAGGGCGCCGGCGGTGACCATCGAGTCGAGCAGGATCTTGATGTTGACCTCGTGGTCGGAACAGTCGACACCGGCGGAGTTGTCGATCGCGTCGGTGTTGATCTTGCCGCCGGCCCGGGCGTACTCGATGCGGCCGCGCTGGGTGACGCCGAGGTTGCCGCCCTCCCCGACCACCCGGGCGCGGACGGTGGCGCCGTCGACGCGGACCGCGTCGTTGCCCTTGTCGCCGACGTCTGCGTCGGTTTCGGTGGCGGCCTTGATGTAGGTGCCGATCCCCCCGTTCCACAGCAGGTCCACCGGCGCCCGGAGGATGGCGCGGATCAGTTCGGGGGGCGAGAGCTCGGTGACGTCGTCGTCGAGTCCGAGCACGCTACGGGCCTGGGGGCTGAGCGGGACGGACTTGAGCGAGCGCTCCCACACCCCGCCGCCGGTGCTGATCAGGTCCGCGTCGTAGTC
>NZ_WVTE01000203.1:0-534 GCF_009939605.1 Rhodococcus sp. YH1
CGCGGCGGCGTGGGCCTTGGCTGCGGCGACACCGACGAGCAGCGCACCGGCGAGGCCGGGACCGATCGTCACGCACACGGCGTCGGGCTTGGCGATCCCGGCCGCGGCGAGCGCCCGATGTGGTTTGATACGCGCGCTGCCACACGGCTTTCTCGTGGTGGGTGGGGCGCTACGGCTACGGTAATTGGACACAGCGAAGGCAGGTGGAGGCGACAATGAGCGGTCCGCACGACCCGCAGGATTCCGACGATTCGACCAAGCAGTGGGCGCCGTCGCCCCCGCCGTCCTCCGGAGCCGAGCAGGGGCCGGCCCCGACGCAGGCGTTCGGCACGCCGCAGCAGGGGCAGCCCGCCGGCCAGCAGTGGGGCCAGCAGGGCCAACAGACCCCCGGCCAGCCGCAGCAGGGTCAGCCGCAGTGGGGGCAGCAACCCGGCCAAGGCCAAACCCCCGGCCAGCAGTGGGGCCAGCAGCCCGGCCAGGGCCAGCAGTGGGGACAACCCCAGCAGGGTCAGCCCCAGTGGGGGCAGCCCGCCC
>NZ_WVTE01000204.1:0-519 GCF_009939605.1 Rhodococcus sp. YH1
GGCAGGGCTGGGAGGGCGGCCCGCTGGGCTACCCGGTGGCCGACGAGGTCGCCACCCCCGGCAAGCCCGGCGTGGTGCAGGGCTTCGAGATCGGCGCCCTCTACTGGAGCGAGCCGTTCGGGGCCCACGCCGTACAGGGCATGATCATGGGCAAGTACGCCGAGCTCGGCTACGAGAACGGCTGGCTCGGGTTCCCGAAGACCAGCGAGATCCCCGTCAAGGACGGTGGCCGGTTCAACGAGTTCGAGGGCGGCAACATCTACTGGAGCCCGCTGAGCGGGGCGTGGTCGGTCCGCACCGGGCCCGTCTTCGACGCGTGGAAAAGCGCCGGTTACGAGAACGGTCGCCTCGGCTTCCCCGTCGGCGACGAGTTCCCCATCCCCGGCGGTGTCCAGCAGAACTTCCAGGGCGGATTCGTCACGGTCGTCGACAACGTGGCCACCGTCCGCCCCTAGGATCGGCCCTCGCACACCCGGTGCCGCCACGGCGGCCCCGCGACCACCGGATCGGGCGGTGACC
>NZ_WVTE01000205.1:0-420 GCF_009939605.1 Rhodococcus sp. YH1
CGAAGCTGTCGCTGACGACGGTCGATCTCGGCGGGGTGACCCTCGGCCGCCTGCACTGGGGTGCCGACATCGCCATCGCGTGCGACTATCCGGGCGCCTACGAGGTGAACATCCCGGTCACCGGCCGGCTCGAGTCCCGTGGCAGCCACGGCGAGACCGTTTCGGTGCCCGGTCAGGCCACCGTTTTCCGGGCCGACACGCCGAGTGTGATCACCCACTGGGGCGCAACGTGTTCCGTGCTCGGGGTGAAGTTCGACCGGGAGCATCTCGAGCGGGAGGCCGACCGGATCCTCGGTTCGCCGGTGCGAACACCGAAGCGCTCCGGGATCTCGAGTCCCAGGAAGCCTGCCTTACCGGCCTCGATCCAGATGTCACGGGGAATCTCGTGACGTTCGATGAGCTCCTCCGCACGGGGCATGA
>NZ_WVTE01000207.1:0-53627 GCF_009939605.1 Rhodococcus sp. YH1
TCGGCGGCCTGCACGGCCTTCTCCCGGTCCACGCCGAGCGGCATCTGCTGGATCTTCTCGTGCAGCATCAGGACGGCGTGCAGCAGCATCTCCGGCCGGGGCGGGCACCCGGGTAGGTAGATGTCGAGGCGGCGATCGAGAAGGTCGTCGTCCACCGCGGTGAGCTGACCTTCCACGTCCGTCGCGAGCACCTTCCCGAGGTGGCCCGGCGGTTGCGCGACGAACCGGACCTGCGCTTCGAACTGTGCCTCGGCGTCGACGGGGCGCACTACCCGCAGGACACCGGCCGCGAACTGCACGCGGTGTACCCGCTCATGTCGATCACCCACAACCGCCGCATCCGGCTCGAGGTGTCGGCCCCGGACGCCGACCCCCACATCCCGTCGCTGTACGGGGTGTATCCGACCAACGACTGGCACGAGCGCGAGACCTACGACTTCTTCGGGATCGTGTTCGACGGCCACCCGTCGCTGACCCGCATCGAGATGCCCGACGACTGGTCGGGGCATCCGCAACGCAAGGACTATCCGCTCGGCGGCATCCCCGTCGAGTACCACGGGGCGGAGATCCCGCCGCCCGACGAGCGGAGGGCGTACAGCTGATGACCGACATCACCGAGGGGCCGGTCCACACCGTCGTCGGCGAGGACTGGGACAGCATCGTCGAGGCCGCCCGCGCCTCGGCCGCCGACCGCGGCGACGAACGCATCGTGGTCAACATGGGGCCCCAGCACCCGTCGACCCACGGCGTCCTGCGGCTCGTGCTCGAGATCGAGGGCGAGACCGTCACCGAGGCCCGCTGCGGAATCGGCTACCTGCACACCGGCATCGAGAAGAACCTCGAATACCGCACCTGGACCCAGGGCGTCACCTTCGTCACCCGGATGGACTACCTGTCGCCGTTCTTCAACGAGACCGCCTACTGCCTCGGCGTCGAGAAGCTGCTCGACATCACCGACGCGATCCCCGAACGGGCCACCGTGATCCGCGTGCTGCTCATGGAGCTCAACCGGATCTCCTCGCACCTCGTCGCCCTGGCCACCGGCGGCATGGAACTCGGCGCGATGACCGCGATGTTCCTCGGTTTCCGGGAGCGGGAACTGATCCTCGACGTGTTCGAGACGATCACCGGTCTGCGCATGAACCACGCCTACATCCGTCCGGGCGGGCTCGCGCAGGACCTGCCGGCCGGGGCGGTCGAGAAGATCCGCGACCTGCTCGACCTGCTGCCCCGGCGGCTGCGGGACATGGCGGACCTGCTCAATGAGAACCATATCTGGAAGGCCCGCACCCAGGGCATCGGCTACCTCGACCTGACCGGCTGCATGGCCCTCGGCATCACCGGCCCCGTCCTGCGCTCGACCGGCCTGCCGCACGACCTGCGCAAGTCGCAACCGTACTGCGGCTACGACACCTACGAGTTCGACGTGTGCACCGACACCGGATGCGACGCCTACGGCCGCTACCTGATCCGGATCGACGAGATGAAGCAGTCGATCAGGATCGTCGAGCAGTGTCTCGACCGGCTGCGACCCGGGCCGGTCATGGTGGAGGACAAGAAGATCGCGTGGCCGGCCGACCTGTCCCTCGGCGCGGACGGTCTCGGTAACTCCCCGGAGCACATCCGGAAGATCATGGGCAACTCGATGGAGGGCCTGATCCACCACTTCAAGCTCGTCACCGAGGGTTTCCGCGTCCCACCCGGCCAGGTGTACACCGCCGTCGAGTCCCCGCGCGGGGAACTGGGCGTGCACATGGTCAGCGACGGTGGCACCCGGCCGTACCGGGTGCACTTCCGGGACCCGTCCTTCACGAACCTGCAAGCGGTGTCCGCGATGTGCGAGGGCGGCATGGTCGCCGACGTCATCGCCGCGGTCGCCAGCATCGATCCCGTGATGGGGGGAGTGGACCGTTGACGCAGGAGCAGCGAGTGGCGATCGAGCCGGACCCGGCCCCCGGCCCGGTGTTCATCCAATTCGGCCCACGACCCGAGGAGCGGACCCGATTGGTGCGGCCGGGCGCCCGCGAGCGGTACCCGGCGGACGTGCGGGCCCGCCTCGAGACCGACGCCGCGGAGATCATCGGCCGCTACCCGCAGCCACGCTCCGCCCTGCTGCCGCTGCTGCACCTGGTGCAGTCCGAGGACGGGTACATCACCCCGGCCGGCGTCGAGTTCTGCGCCGACCGGCTCGGGCTCACCGGCGCCGAGGTCGGCGCGGTGGCCACGTTCTACTCCATGTACCGGCGCGAGCCCACCGGCGACTACCTCGTCGGCGTCTGCACCAACACCCTGTGCGCGATCATGGGCGGCGACGAGATCCTCGAAGCGCTCGAGGGACACCTCGGGCTGCGCACCGCAGCCGCCGGCACCGCGGAGGACGCCGCCGGCGACGCCACCGAGGCCGGCACCATCACCCTCGAGCACCTCGAATGCAACGCCGCCTGCGACTTCGCACCCGTCGTGATGGTCAACTGGGAGTTCTTCGACCACCAGACCCCGGACTCGGCCCGCGCGCTCGTCGACGACCTGCGCGCCGGCCGCCCCGTCACGCCCACCCGGGGCGCACCGCTGTGCACCTTCCGGCAGACCGCCCGCATCCTCGCCGGGTTCCCGGACGAGCGTCCCGGCGCCCTGGCGGCGGGCGGCAGCGCGGGTGCGGCATCGCTCGCGGGCCTGCGCATCGCCCGTGAGCGGGGCATGCGGGCCCCCGCGCCGGAGCCGGAACAGTCCTCCGACCCGGGCCCGGTCGCCGGACCCCGATCCGAAGGAGGCTGACGTGCCGTTGACCCCTGTCCTGAGCCGGTACTGGGACGAGCCCGAGTCCTGGACACTCGACACCTACCGCCGCCACGACGGATACGAGGGCCTGCGCAAGGCACTGCGCATGCCCCCGGACGAGGTGATCGCCACCGTCAAGGAGGCGGGCCTGCGCGGCCGCGGCGGCGCCGGCTTCGCCACCGGCGTGAAGTGGAGCTTCATCCCCCAGGGCGACGGCAAGCCCCACTACCTGGTGGTCAACGCCGACGAATCCGAGCCGGGCACCTGCAAGGACATGCCCCTGCTGCTGGCCACACCGCACGCGCTCGTCGAAGGCGCCGTCATCGCGGCGTACGCCATCCGCGCCGCGCACGCCTTCGTCTACGTCCGCGGCGAGGTGGTGCCGGTGCTGCGCCGGCTGCAGGCCGCGGTCGCCGAGGCCTACGCCGCGGGCTTCCTCGGCCGCGACATCCTCGGCAGCGGCTACGACCTCGAACTCGTCGTGCACGCCGGCGCCGGGGCGTACATCTGCGGTGAGGAGACCGCGCTGCTGGACTCGCTCGAGGGCCGACGCGGCCAGCCCCGGCTGCGCCCGCCGTTCCCCGCCGTCGCGGGCCTGTACGCGCGCCCGACGGTCGTCAACAACGTCGAGTCGATCGCGAGCGTGCCGTCGATCCTCCACAACGGGATCGAGTGGTTCCGCTCCATGGGCACCGAGAAGTCACCGGGCTTCACGCTCTACTCCCTGTCCGGTCACGTGACGACACCCGGCCAGTACGAGGCGCCCCTGGGAATCACCCTGCGGGAACTGCTCGACTACGCGGGCGGCGTGCGGGCCGGGCACCGGCTGAAGTTCTGGACCCCCGGCGGCTCGTCGACGCCGCTCTTCACCGACGAGCACCTCGACGTCCCGCTCGACTACGAAGGCGTCGCCGGGGCCGGCTCCATGCTGGGCACCAAGGCACTGCAGATCTTCGACGAGACCACCTGCGTGGTGCGCGCGGTGCTGCGCTGGACCGAGTTCTACGCGCACGAGTCGTGCGGCAAGTGCACACCGTGCCGGGAGGGCACCTACTGGCTGGTGCAGATCCTGCGGCGGCTCGAGCGGGGCGACGGAACCGGAGCCGACCTGGACAAGCTGCTCGACCTCTCCGACAACATCCTCGGCAGGTCGTTCTGCGCACTCGGCGACGGCGCGACCAGCCCCATCACGTCGTCGATCACATACTTCCGCGACGAGTACCTGGCGCACTTCGAGCACGGCGGCTGCCCGTTCGACCCGCACCTGTCCACCCTCATGGCGGGCGCCGGTGCGGGCCGACCGAACGACGGGGGTACGCGATGAGCGTCCACACCAACCACGACACCACCGGCCTGCCGACCCCGCCCGATCTGGTGACCGTCGTCGTCGACGGCGTCGAGATCAGCGTCCCGAAGGGCACCCTCGTCATCCGCGCCGCGGAACTGCTCGGCGTCCAGATTCCCCGATTCTGCGACCACCCGCTGCTCGAACCCGTCGGCGCGTGCCGCCAGTGCCTGGTCGACGTGGAGGGCCAGCGCAAGCCCGTCGCCTCGTGCACAACCCCGGTGACGGACGGCATGGTCGTGCACACGCAGCTGACGTCGCCTGTGGCCGACAAGGCGCAGAAGGGCGTGATGGAGCTGCTGCTGATCAACCATCCGCTGGACTGCCCGGTCTGCGACAAGGGCGGCGAATGTCCCCTGCAGAACCAGGCAATGTCGAACGGGCGTGCCGAGTCCCGCTTCACCGAGGTCAAACGCACGTTCCCCAAACCGATCTCGCTCTCCTCGCAGATCCTCCTGGACCGCGAGCGATGCGTGCTCTGCGCCCGGTGCACACGGTTCTCCCAGCAGATCGCCGGCGACCCCTTCATCGAACTGATGGAACGCGGCGCCCTGCAGCAGGTCGGCATCTACGAGAAGGAACCGTTCGAGTCCTACTTCTCCGGCAACACCGTGCAGATCTGCCCGGTCGGCGCGCTCACGGGGGCGGCCTACCGGTTCCGCGCCCGGCCGTTCGACCTGGTGTCGAGCCCGAGCGTGTGCGAACACTGTGCCAGCGGCTGCGCCCAGCGCACCGACCACCGGCGCGGCACGGTGCTGCGCCGGCTGGCCGGTGACGACCCGCAGGTCAACGAGGAATGGAACTGCGACAAGGGCCGGTGGGCCTTCACCTACGCCACCCAGCCCGACCGCCTCACCACCCCGTTGGTCCGGGGCGACAACGGCACGCTCGCCCCTGCCTCATGGCGCGACGCCCTGCGGGTCGCCGCCCGCGGCCTCACCGCCGCGCGCGGCCGTACCGGCGTGCTCGTCGGCGGCCGCGTCACCGTCGAGGACGCGTACGCGTACGGCAAGTTCGCGCGTATCGGCCTGGACACCAACGACATCGACTTCCGGTCGCGTCCGCATTCCGCGGAGGAGGCACAATTCCTGGCGGCCCGGGTCGCCGGCCGGTGGCCCGGCGCCGGCGCCGTGACCTACGACGACCTCGAGAACGCCCCCGCGGTGCTGCTCGCCGGATTCGAGCCCGAGGACGAGTCGCCCATCGTGTTCCTGCGGCTGCGCAAGGCGGTCCGCAGGCGGGGGCTGGCGGTGCGCGCGATCGCACCGTTCGCGAGCCGTGGCCTCGAGAAGCTGTCCGGCCGGCTCCTGCCGGCCGTCCCGGGCGCCGAACCGGACCTGCTCGACACCCTCCGCCTCGCCGGTCGGCCCGGACACCGGGACGAAGCGGAGACCGCCGAGCTCCTGCGCCGACCCGGTGCGGTCGTCCTGGTGGGGGAGCGGCTGGCCGCGGTGCCGGGGGCGTTGTCGGCCGTCGGCCGTCTCGCCGACGACACCGGCGCGCGGCTGGCGTGGATCCCGCGGCGGGCCGGTGAACGCGGTGCGCTGGAGGCCGGGACCCTGCCGGGACTTCTGCCCGGCGCCCGACCGGTCACCGACGCCGACGCCCGACGCCAGGTCGCCGCCGTCTGGGGCGTGCCGGACCTGCCGCCGTCCGCCGGCCGGGACACGGCGCAGATCCTCACCGACGCCGCGTCGGGCACGCTCGGAGCCCTGGTGATCGGCGGGGTCGACGTCGACGACCTGCCCGACCCGCACGCCGCTGTCGCCGCGGTCGACGCCGCCGGCTTCGTCGTCAGCCTGGAACTGCGGCGCAGCGCGATCACCGACCGGGCCGACGTCGTCTTCCCCGTCGCACCCGCGGTGGAGAAACCGGGAACCTTCCTCGATTGGGAGGGCCGGGCGCGCCCCTTCGCCGCCGCGTTGCGCAACACCGGCGCCCTGCCGGATCAGCGGGTCCTCGGCGCGATCGCCGACGAGATGGGCGTCCGCCTCGGCCTCGTCGACGCCGCGGCGGCTCTCGACGAGCTCGTGGCGCTGGGTTCCTGGGACGGCGCACCTGCCGGTCCGCCGGACGTCGCGCCGCGGGACCGCCCGCAGCCGGGCCCCGGTGAGGCGGTGCTCGCGGGATGGCGGATGCTCCTCGACCGCGGACGGATGCAGGACGGCGAACCGCATCTCGCCGGGACCGCCCGCCGGCCGGTGGCCCGGCTGTCCGCCGCCACCGCCGCCGAGATCGGCGCCGACGCCGGGGATCCGGTGACCGTCGCGACGGACCGGGGCTCGATCACGCTGCCCTTGGCGATCGCCGACATGCCCGACCGGGTCGTGTGGGTGCCGCTCAATTCGCCGGGATGCGCGGTGCATCGGCAACTGGCCGCGTCCGTGGGGGACACCGTCCGGATCCGCCGGGGCGACGCCCGGTCGCAGGAGGTGACCGATGAGTGACGCCGTTCTGTTCGGCGCCGCGGCGGTGCCGGTTCCCGGCGCCCTGTCGGCGCAGTCCGGGTACCCCGATCCGGCGTCGTTCGGTCAGGATCCGTGGTGGCTGGTCGTCGTCAAGGCGGTGGCCGTCTTCGCCTTCCTGGTGTTGACGGTGCTCGTCGCGATTCTTGCGGAGCGAAAGATCCTGGCGCGCATGCAGATGCGGGTCGGCCCGAACCGGGTGGGCCCGCGCGGGTTGCTGCAGAGCCTCGCCGACGGCGTCAAACTCGCCCTGAAGGAGGGCATCGTGCCCGCGGGCGTGGACAAACCCATCTACGTCCTCGCGCCGATCATCGCGACAGTGCCGGCGTTCATGGCGTTCGCCGTCATCCCGCTCGGGCCGGTGGTCTCCGTGTTCGGCCAGCACACGCCGCTGCAGTTGACGGACCTGCCCGTGGCCGTGCTGTACATCCTCGCGGCCACCTCGATCGGCGTCTACGGCATCGTGCTCGCCGGCTGGGCGTCCGGGTCCACCTACCCGCTGCTGGGCGGTCTGCGCTCGACGGCGCAGGTGATCTCCTACGAGATCGCGATGGCCCTCTCGTTCGCGGCCGTCTTCCTGCTGTCGGGCACGCTGTCCACCTCCGGCATCGTCGCCGCCCAGGACGGCGTCTGGTACGTCTTCCTGCTCCTGCCCTCGTTCCTGATCTACGTCACGGCGATGGTCGGCGAGACCAACCGGGCACCGTTCGACCTGCCCGAAGCCGAGGGCGAACTCGTCGGCGGCTTCCACACGGAGTACTCGTCGCTGAAGTTCGCGATGTTCATGCTCGCCGAGTACGTCAACATGGTGACGGTCTCGGCGCTGGCCACCACCCTGTTCCTCGGCGGCTGGCGCGCGCCGTGGCCGCTGAACATGTGGGAGGGCGCGAACTCCGGCTGGGTGCCGCTGCTCTGGTTCGTCCTCAAGGTGTGGGGATTCCTGTTCCTGTTCGTATGGTTGCGCGGCACACTGCCCCGGCTGCGGTACGACCAGTTCATGAACCTGGGCTGGAAAGTGCTGATTCCGGTGGCGCTCGCCTGGATCATGGTCGTCGCCGTGATCCGCGTCCTGCGCACGGAGGGCCTGGACCGGTGGCAGATCGTCCTCGCCGCGGCGGGTGTCGTCGTCGCCCTGGCGGTGCCGTCGCTCATGTGGAACCGCATGCGCGCCGGCCGCCCCCGGCCCACCGGGACCCCCGGCGGGACGGCGGCCCCTCCGGTTGCGGCGACCGCCGAGCCGTTCGACCCGATGGCCGGGGGCTTCCCCGTCCCGCCGCTGCCCGGCCAGACGCTGCCGCCGCGGCAGCGACGCACCCCCGTCGCCGCAGCCGCCGAGGGCGGCGCCGGGCGCCGTTCCGATCCGACCACCGAGGAGAACCGCGATGCCTGACTTCCTCGATCCCATCGCGGGATTCGGAGTGACCTTCAGGGCGATGTTCCACAAGGCCCAGACCGAGCGCTACCCCGAGCAGAAGGAACCGACCGCACCGCGCTACCACGGCCGACATCAGCTCAACCGCCATCCCGACGGACTGGAGAAGTGCATCGGGTGCGAACTGTGTGCCTGGGCGTGCCCCGCCGACGCCATCTACGTCGAGGGTGCGGACAACACCGACACCGAGCGATACTCGCCGGGGGAGCGCTACGGACGCGTCTACCAGATCAACTACCTGCGGTGCATCGGGTGCGGGCTGTGCATCGAGGCCTGCCCGACGCGGGCGTTGACCATGACCAACGAGTACGAGATGGCCGACGACAACCGGACCGACCTGATCTACGACAAGACCAGGCTGCTCGCGCCGCTCGCGCCCGGCATGGCCGCCCCGCCCCACGACATGTACCCGGGCACGACGGACGAGGACTACTACCTCGGCACGGTGACCGAGGCCGCGCCCGGCACCACGTCGGCCGCCGACGGAACCGTCGAAGCCGACCGGGAACCGACGCAGCCGCGAGGCGGCCGCGATGTGGCGTGACCGGCGGAGAGGGGAGTGGTCTCGATGGACCCGATGACTCCGGCGCTGCTGGCGGCCGAGGCCTTCACCCGCACGTCCACCGGTGAGGCCGTGCTGTTCTGGATCCTCGGAACACTCGCGGTGATCGGCGCACTGGGCGTCGTCACCGCGACCAAGGCCGTGTACTCGGCGATGTTCCTCGCCGTCACCATGATCATCCTCGCGGTGTTCTACATCGCCCAGGACGCGTTGTTCCTCGGCGTCGTGCAGATCGTGGTGTACACGGGGGCGGTCATGATGCTGTTCCTGTTCGTGGTCATGCTCGTCGGCGTCGATTCCTCCGACGCGCTCGTCGAGACCCTGCGCGGCCAGCGGGTCGCCGCGATCGCGGCCGGCCTCGGATTCGGGCTGCTGCTCGTCGGCGGTCTCGGCAACGCCGCCGTCGGGGAGTTCGCCGGCCTCGACGACGCGAACGCCGCAGGCAACATCGCCGGCCTGGCCGAGCTGATCTTCGTACGGTACGTCTGGGCGTTCGAACTCACCGGAGCCCTGCTGATCACCGCCACGATCGGCGCCATGGTCCTCGCCCATCGGGAACGCTTCGGGCTGCGCAAGACCCAGCAGGAACTGTCGCAGGAACGCTTCCGCGCCGGCGGCCGCGCCACCCCGCTGCCGAGTCCCGGGGTCTACGCCCGCCACAACGCGGTCGACGTGCCGGCCCGGCTGCCCGACGGATCGTACTCGGACCTGTCGGTCAGCGAGGTGCTCCGGCGGCGGGCGATGTCCGCCGACGGAGCAGCCGGCCCACGCGCGGGCGACGCACCCCCACGCGGCTCGTCCGGTGAGGAGGGATCGCGGTGAACCCCGAGAACTACCTGTACCTGTCCGCCCTGTTGTTCACCATCGGTGCGGCCGGTGTCCTGCTGCGCCGCAACGCGATCGTCGTGTTCATGTGCATCGAGCTCATGCTCAACGCCGCGAACCTGGCGTTCGTCACGTTCGCCCGCATGCACGGCAACCTCGACGGTCAGGTCATCGCGTTCTTCACCATGGTCGTCGCCGCCGCCGAGGTCGTCGTCGGCCTGGCGATCATCATGACCATCTTCCGCGCCCGGCGTTCGGTGTCCGTCGACGACGCCAACCTCCTGAAGTACTGACGACCCCGGACAGCCCGTCCGCACACGCACGAGGAGGAGACTGTGCCCGAGACGACCGCGCCCGAGACGACCGCGCCCGAGACGACGGCCCGCGCCGGTGGCGCCCCGACGGGCGGACCGGCATGAACGGCGGAATCTCGTCCACCGTCTGGCTGCTGCCCGCGCTGCCGCTGCTCGGCGCGGCCGTGCTGCTGCTGGCCGGCCGGCGCAGCGACACGTGGGGACACCTGCTCGGATGCGCGACGGCACTCGCCTCGTTCGCGCTCGGGGTCGCCCTCTTCGTCGACATGCTCGGCCGCGACGCCGCCGACCGTGCCGTGAACCAGAGCCTCTTCGAATGGATACCGGTCGCGGGCCTGCAGATCGACTTCGGGCTCCAGCTCGACCAGCTGTCGATGTGCTTCGTGCTGCTGATCACCGGCGTCGGCTCACTCATCCACATCTACTCGGTCGGGTACATGGCACACGGCCCCGACCCCTCGGGTCGCTCCGCCGGCTCCGCTCCGGATGCGTCGGGTCGCTCCGCCGGCTCCGCTCCGGATGCGTCGGGTCGCTCCGTCGCTCCCGGGCGCCGGTTGTTCTTCGCCTACCTCAACCTCTTCCTTGCGGCGATGCTGCTGCTCGTCCTCGCCGACAACTACCTCGGCCTGTACGTGGGCTGGGAGGGTGTCGGTCTCGCCTCGTACCTGCTCATCGGGTTCTGGCAGTACAAGCCGTCCGCCGCAACCGCCGCGAAGAAGGCGTTCGTCGTCAACCGCGTCGGCGACATGGGCCTGGCCGTCGCCATGATGATCATGTTCGCGACGTTCGGTTCCGTCACCTTCGACGACGTCTTCGGCGGGGCCGAGGGTGCGAGCGACGGCGTGCTCACCGCACTCGGCCTCGTGCTGCTGCTCGCCGCCTGCGGCAAGTCCGCGCAGGTGCCGCTGCAGTCCTGGCTCGGTGACGCGATGGAAGGCCCGACACCGGTGTCGGCGCTGATCCACGCCGCCACCATGGTCACCGCGGGCGTCTACCTGATCGTCCGGTCCGATGCGATCTTCGACCTCGCCCCCACCGCGCAACTCGCCGTCGTGCTCGTGGGCGCGGTGACGCTGCTGTTCGGGGCCGTCATCGGCTGCGCCAAGGACGACATCAAGAAGGCGCTCGCCGCGTCGACGATGAGCCAGATCGGCTACATGGTCCTCGCCGCCGGCCTCGGTCCCGCCGGGTACGCCTTCGCGATCATGCACCTGCTCACCCACGGCTTCTTCAAGGCCGGTCTGTTCCTCGGTGCCGGATCGGTGATGCACGGGATGAACGACGAGGTGAACATGCGCCGCTACGGCGGCCTGCGCACCGTCATGCCCGTCACGTTCGTCACCTTCGGCCTCGGCTACCTCGCGATCATCGGCATCCCGCCGTTCGCCGGCTTCTTCTCCAAGGACAAGATCATCGAGGCCGCTTTCGGAGCGGGCGGCGCCGAAGGCGTCGTCCTCGGGACGGCCGCCCTGCTCGGTGCCGGCATCACCGCGTTCTACATGACGCGGGTGATGCTGATGACCTTCTTCGGCCGGCGTCGCTGGGCCGCCGACGTCCATCCCCACGAGGCGCCGGCCGTGATGACGGTGCCCATGATCGTGCTGGCCGTGGGCTCGGTCGGCGCCGGTGCTGCGCTCAGCCTGGGGGGAGCGCTGCAGAACTGGCTCGAGCCGGTGGTGGGGACGTACGAGGCCGAACACCTGCTGCCGGTGTGGGTGACCACCGCCCTCACCCTCGCCGTCGTGCTCGCCGGTGCCGCGGTGGCCTACCGGCAGTACACTCGGCGCGACATTCCCGAGGTCGCCCCCGCCGAGGTATCGGTGTTCACCGTCGCCGCCCGCAGGGATCTCTACGGCGACGCGGTCAACGAGGCGGTGTTCATGCGGCCCGGACGGTCCCTGACCTCGACCCTGGTGACCGTCGACGACAAGGGCGTCGACGGCGCGGTCGACGGGATCTCCGCCACGGTCGGCGCGCTGTCCGCCCGGATGCGGCACCTGCAGACCGGTTTCGTGCGGTCCTACGGCTTGTCCATGTTGGTAGGCGCGGCCGTCGTGGTCGCGACGATGGTGCTGGGGAGGCTGTAGTGGACGACTTTCCCTGGTTGACGACCCTGTGGGTGGTTCCGCTCGTCGGTGCCGTCGTCGTGCTGGCGCTTCCCGCCCGCATGCGAAGCCTCGCCAAGACGACGGCGCTGGTGGTCGCGGCCGTGGTGCTCGTACTGGTCTGCGCACTGGCGGTCGGATTCGATCCGGCAGGTGAGCAGTACCAGTTCGTCGAATCCCACGAGTGGATTCCGGCCCTGGGCACCCGATACACGCTGGGCGTGGACGGTATCGCGCTCGTGCTGGTGCTGCTGACCGCGGTGCTGCTTCCGCTGCTGATGCTGGCGGGCTGGAACGACGCGACACAGGCCGAGTCCGCCGCGACCGCTCGGGGATCCGCGCCGCGGCGCACCACGCAGCTGTACATGGCGCTGATGCTGACGGTCGAGGCGATGGTGATGGTGTCGTTCACCGCCCTCGACGTGCTGCTGTTCTACATCTTCTTCGAAGCGATGCTCATTCCGATGTACTTCCTCATCGGAGGATTCGGGGATCGTCTCGGGGATCGCACGCAGCGCTCCCGCGCGGCGGTGAAGTTCCTGCTCTACAACCTGTTCGGCGGACTGATCATGCTGGCCGCGGTCATCGGGCTGTACGTGGTCACCGCCCGGCAGGGCGCCGGCACCTTCGACTTCCGGGACATCGTCGCCGCCGTGACCGGCGGCGGTCTCGGCGCCGACGCCGTGGTGCTCCACGCGCTGTTCCTCGGCTTCATGTTCGCCTTCGCCGTGAAGGCACCGTTGTGGCCGTTCCACACCTGGCTCCCCGGCGCCGCGGTGCAGGCCACCCCGGCCGGGGCGGTGCTGATGATGGCCGTGGTCGACAAGGTCGGCACGTTCGGCATGCTGCGCTACTGCCTGCAACTGTTTCCCGAGTCGTCGGTGTACTTCGCGCCGGTGATCGTCACGCTCGCGGTGATCGGCATCGTCTACGGCGCGGCGGTCGCCATCGGCCAGACGGACGTGATGCGCCTGATCGCCTACACCTCCATCTCGCACTTCGGGTTCATCATCCTCGGAATCTTCGCGATGACCAGCCAGGGGCAGGCCGGTTCGACGCTGTACATGGTCAACCACGGCATCTCCACCGCGGCGCTGTTCCTGATCGCCGGGTTCCTCGTCTCCCGGCGGGGATCCCGCGCGATCGCCGCCTACGGTGGCGTCCGCAAGGTCGCCCCCGTCCTGGCCGGCACGTTCCTCGTCGCGGGACTGGCGACCCTGTCCCTTCCCGGCCTGGCGCCGTTCGTCAGCGAATTCCTGGTGCTGATCGGCACGTATCCGCGTTACCAGGTCGCTGCCGTGTTCGCAGTGCTCGCACTCGTCCTCTCGGCGATCTACGTGCTGTGGCTGTACCAGCGCATGATGACCGGACCGGTCACCGACGGCAACGAGCACGTGTCCGATCTGGTGCCCCGCGAACTCGCCGTCGTGGTGCCGCTCATCGCGTTGCTCCTCGTCCTGGGCGTGTATCCGAAACCCGCGCTCGACGTGATCACCCCGGCGGTGAGCCGGGTCCTGGTCACGGTCGACCAGCCCGATCCGGCGCCGCCCGCGCCGGCCGAGCCCGTCGCGGGCGGCGGGACCGGGCCCGACACTCACGGAGGGACGCACAGGTGACTCTCTCGGACGGCACCACCGTTCTCGCTCAGGCGATTCCGGCCCCCGACCTCGAATACGGCCCGCTCTCTCCCATGCTGATCGTGTTCGGGGTCGCCGTCGCCGCAGTGCTCGTCGAGGCGTTCGTTCCCCGCCGCGGCCGGTACGCGAGCCAGCTGCTGCTCGCGCTCGGCGGTCTCGTGGCCGCGTTCGTGGCCGTCGTCGTGCTCGCCGCGGGGCTGGACTTCTCCGCCGAGGCCGCGCCCGGGTACACCGCCGCGGTGGACGCGGTGGCGGTCGACGGGCCCGCTCTGTTCCTGCAGGGCACCATCCTGCTTGTCTCGATCCTCGCGGTGCTGCTCGTCGCCGAACGCGGAATCGAGCCGGGCGCCCGCGGCGCCACTGCGGGGGGACCGGGCGCGGCGGCGACGGGCGCCGACAGTGCCGACGCATTCGCCCCGCAGGCGTCCGCGGTGCCGGGAAGCCTCGCCGAGCGCGAGGCCGCCGCGGTGGGGATGTCGCAGACCGAGGTCTTTCCGTTGGTGCTGTTCGCGGTCGGCGGGATGCTGCTGTTCCCGGCCTCGAACGACCTGCTCACGATGTTCATCGCGCTCGAGGTCCTGTCGCTGCCCCTATACCTGCTGTGCGGCCTGGCCCGGCGGCAGCGCCTGCTCTCGCAGGAATCGGCACTGAAGTACTTCCTGCTCGGCGCGTTCTCCTCGGCCTTCTTCCTCTTCGGCGTGGCGCTGCTGTACGGCTACGCGGGCACGGTCCGGTTGGCGGGCATCGCCGACGCCGTCGCGGGCCGCGCGGACGGGGACACACTGGCATTGATCGGCGCGGCGATGCTCGCGGTGGGCCTGCTGTTCAAGATCGGGGCGGTGCCGTTCCACTCGTGGATCCCCGACGTCTATCAGGGGGCGCCCACACCGATCACCGCCTTCATGGCGGCGGCCACCAAGGTCGCGGCGTTCGGCGCGATGCTGCGGGTGTTCTACGTGGCGCTGCCCGGGCTGCGCGACGACTGGCGTCCCCTGCTGTGGGGCGTCGCGATCCTGACGATGGTGGCGGGATCGGTGCTGGCCGTGACACAGAACGACGTGAAGCGGATGCTGGCCTACTCGTCGGTCGCCCACGCCGGCTTCATCCTCACCGGCCTGATCGCCGCCGACCGGGCGGGGCTGGCGTCGACGATGTTCTACCTGTTCGCCTACGGATTCAGCACCCTCGGCGCGTTCGCCGTCGTGACCCTGGTCCGCGACGATCTCGGGGAGGCGACCCACATGTCCCGATGGGCGGGGCTCGGCCGGCGCTCACCCCTCGTCGGCGCGGTCTTCGCCCTGTTCCTCCTCGCGTTCGCCGGCATACCGCTCACGAGCGGGTTCGTCAGCAAGTTCGCCGTGTTCGGGGCGGCGGCGGGCAGCGGAGCCGTTCCGCTCGTGATCGTCGGCGTGGTCAGTAGCGCGATCGCGGCGTACTTCTACGTGCGCGTCATCGTGCTGATGTTCTTCGACGAGCCGGACCGCGACGCCCCGACGGTCGTGGTGCCCAGTGTGCTGACAACCGTCGCGGTCGCCGCCGGGGCGGTGATGACGGTGGTGCTCGGCGTCTTCCCGCAGCCGCTGCTCGATCTCGCGGATCGGGTCGCGGTGTTCCTCGGCTGACCGCCGCGTCACCCGGCGGTCGCGGCGCGGCGGCGTCCGGTTCCCGCCGACCGCGTCGATCAGGCCGTAGTCACGGGCCTGCTCGGCGGTCAGGATCCGGTGTGCGCGCATGTTCTCGGCGATCTCTTCCACGGGGCGCCGGCAGACGTCCACGAGGTGTTGCTGCAGTGCCCGCAACTGCTGCCGGTCGGCCTCGACGTCGTGCGGCCACGGCTGCACCGGGTCGTCGCCGGAGGTGTCGAGCAGCGCGAGCGTGGTCGAGACGACCCGTCAGCCGGACGATCCGTCGGTCGCACAGCCGCTCGGCCAGCCAATCGGGGCCGGGGGCGACGAGCGACGTGTACTGCGCCGGTGCGGGGGCAGGCGGTGAGGTTCGGGCTGCCAGGGCGGCACCGGCGGCCGAAGCGGGCCTGGAGCAGTCTCGATAGTGATGCACCCCGTCGTCCGGCTCGCTGACCGCAGCCGGGATATACCGTGGTGTATGTCCCTCTCCCGTCGGCAGGTGTTGCGAGTCGGTATGGCCGGAGCGGCTGCGGTGCTGGTGGGTACGTCGGGGGTGAGCAGCGCGCGCTTACCGGCGCCGCGGTGGCGAGGAGATGACCCGTTCGTACTCGGTGTGGCATCGGGAGATCCGACACCGGACGGTGTCGTCCTGTGGACCCGTCTGGCACCGGACCCTCTTGCCCCCGGCGGGCGCGGCGGCATGGGGTGGGATCCGGTGACCGTCGAATACGAAGTCGCGCACGATGAGAGCTTCCGGCAGGTGGTGACGCGCGGTACGGCTGTCGCGACGCGCGAACTCGCCCACAGCGTGCACCCGGAGATCCACGGCTTGGAGCCCTCTCGCTGGTACTTTTACCGGTTTCGTGCCGGCTCGGCGATCTCTCCGGTGGGCCGGACCCGCACGGCCCCTGCTCCGGGACAACCCACTTCGCGGATGCGGTTTGCGTTCGCCTCCTGTCAATCGTGGAGTTCGGGGTTCTACACCGCATACGAGCACATGAGCGATGAGGACCTCGATTTGGTCGTCCATCTGGGCGACTACATCTACGAACGCGGGTGGAGGCGCGGCCGTGAGGGAATGTCGATGGGAGTGGACCGTGACGAAGCCGTCGATCTGCCCGGCTACCGGTTGCGCTACGCACAGTACAAAGCGGAGCAGCCGCTGCGGGACGCACATGCAGCTTTTCCCTGGATTGTGACCATGGACGATCACGAGGTCGACAACAATTGGGCCGCCGATGCGCCGGGACTGGGCATCGATATCTATCGCATCTCCGCGCTGTTCCGTCGGCGCCGAGCCGCTGCCTTCCAGGCGCTGTACGAGCATCAGCCGCTGCGACTCGCGCAGCGGCCCTCCGGGCCGGGGATGCGCCTGCACCGTCGCTATCGCTTCGGTGATCTCGCGCAGATCACCATGCTCGATACACGGCAATATCGGGACCGGCAGGCCTGCGGGGAGGACGTCACCGCGAACTGCGCCGACCGGCTCGACACCGACCGCACGATACTGGGTGCACCGCAACGGGACTGGCTGATCGATGGATTCATCGACTCGGCGGTCCGTTGGCAGATCATCGGCAATCAGGTGGCGATGGGCCAGACCGACAACGATCCCGGGCCGGAGACGGTCGTGTCGTCCGATTCCTGGGACGGGTACGTCGCCGATCGCAACACCGTCCTCGGCGCTGCGGCGGATCGCGGCGTCCGCAATCTGGTGGTGATCACCGGGGACCGCCACCAGAACATCGTCGCCGACTTGCGCCGGGACTACGCAGATCCGGAATCACCGGTCGTTGCGGCGGAATTCTCGGGAACGTCGATCACCTCAGCTGGCGACGGCGCCGACATGAACGACACCGGGCGCCGCCTGCTGGCCGCCAATCCCGACATGAAGTTCTTCAACGCGCAGCGTGGATACGTGCGCGTCGCCCTGGATCATCAGGTGTGGCGGAACGACTTCCGCGTCGTTCCCTATGTCCGGCGCCCGGGCGCGCCCATCCACACCCGTGCCAGCTTTGTTGTCGAGGATCAGAAGCCCAGTGTCACCGAAGCCTGACGGGGTTCAGCACTGATCCTCGGCCGGTCGGCGGCGGGTCCGTTTCGTCGCCCGCACTTCTGTCGCCTGCACGTTCGGTGACGTAGGTTCGAGTCATGGCCGGGTCATCTGTCCCGACGACCGCGGAATCGACCTCAGCGACCGGTTGCCGGTGCCCGCGGTGCGGCCCCGCAGTGGACGCCACCCGTGAGGTCATGATGCTCACGGCTGGTTCTCGACGCGACAGCGGGGTGGTGGGATTCTGGGGCGTGCGGTGCGGATGGGCGGGGCGGCCCGCGTGAGTTCACCGTCGCGCTCCCTCCTCGAGTTCCTCGGCGAGGAATTTCGAGTGGAGCGACTCCGCAGGCACCTGACTCACGGCGCTCTCGCCAAGGCGAGCGGCGTCAGCTACCACACGATCCTGCGCCTGGAACGAGGCGAAGGTATCACCGACATGGTGGATCTCGTCTGTATCGGCCTGGTGTTGGAGGTGCAGGCAACGGATCTGTTGAGGCGCGCTCTCGCGGAGGCGCGCCTGGCGGGGTACTTCACTGCCGAAGCGGAGTAGACCGCTCGCGGAAGCGGTCCCCCTCGAGCAACTACGGGCGATGTGCACCGACGCCGACGGCGATGCCCAGTTTCGAGGCGTGACTACAGGGACTTGCGGGGCGGATAATTGCGGCAGGTGAAATCGGTGCTGAGCCGAGTCGAGGGCGGTCGGCATGGATTGGCAACAACGCTGGGCGGTCGAGGGTGTGCAGACAGGAATTCTCATCGTGCGATCCCTGGTCGCAGAGGCGCTCGACGAGGTCCCCGCCGGAGTCGCACTGCGCGATGTTGCGTTGCCCGAGGACCTTCGGTGCCGCTACGAGCAGGCCCGCCTGTTGCTCGCCCGGGCGGTGACCGAGGCGCGGGCGATCGGTGTGGTCGTTCCCCCGGCCGCCGAACTCGACCCGGACAGGCTTTTTCGGGGGTTGCGGCCGTGTGAGTCGGGGAGGAATTAGAGCACCGGACGTCGGCCGGAGCCGGCAGCGCGAGCGATCGCGTCCTCCGGCGGTGCGGCGCCCCGGATTCTCGGTGCGCTCGCCCACGGCGTTCAGGCACGGCTCGTCGACGTCGAGGCGACCGCCCTGATCGACCGACCGGTTCTGTGTGCTGCATGTGAGGCACCGGTACCGAGTGCTGATCCTGAAGGGCATCCGGGTCACCCCGAGGTACCGAGTGACGTTTGCGGCAGCAGTGGCCATGTCCGACGCCGGTCGTTTCGACGTCGTCGTCATGGACGCGAGACTCCTGGGACAGGAGGCGGCGCGAGCCGGGACAATCCAGAAGTGCTCCTTTCGTTGGCGAGGCGTCTGCTGTCCCCGCCGTCCCGGCTGTGCCGCCGCCGACGTCGCGTTCGTGAGTTCGCGGCGGCTGGCTTGCTGGACGGGCTGGGGGGAGTAGCCAGAGCACGCCGCATCCGCGTCCTGCTGCACCTCGCCGACCATGGCGCAAACGTGGCAGCGCTGACCGAGGCCACCCGGCGAGGCCAGCTGGGATATCTGCTGTTCGACGATGCGTTGACTCCCCGCGGGGTCACCTACACGATCGAACAGATCTCGGGGCGGACCGGCCTCTCCAGGTCGGATGTGGAGCGGTGGTTTCGCTCGATGGGCCGTGGGGTGTCGACCGCGGGGGCGGCGGACTACAGCGAGGACGACCTGCGTCTGGCCCGGCTGTTGGCCGAGTACCGCGCTCTCGGCGGCGCGGACGCAGACCTGTTCGCGTTCGCCCGGATTGTGGGCAGAAATACCGCGACCCTCGCCGGCGCGACCGTGTCCTTGATTCAGCGGCAGCTCGATGCCGGCGCCGATCACCCCGAGATGGCACTGCGCTATGCCCGCGAGCTGCGACGGTTCGCGGAGTTTCAATCCCGCTTGCTCGGTCGCGCCGTCACCACGCGCCTTCGGCAGTATCTGCGTCAGCAGATCCACGCCGACACGGTCGATCACCGTGATCCCGGGGCGCATGAGGTCGCGGTGTGCTTCGCCGATCTGGTCGGGTTCACCGGTCTCGGGGAGCAACTGTCGCCATCGGAGCTCGGCGAGTTGGCCGATCGACTCGATGCTCTGACCACGGATGTGGTGGCCCCGCCGGTGCGGTTCGTGAAGACCGTCGGGGACGCGGTGCTGCTGCTGTCCCCGGACCCGACGAGTCTGGCCACGGTGGTGCTGGAGCTCCTTGCTGCCGCGCACCGGCAGGGTCTTCCGCCGCTGCATGCCGGGATCGCATGGGGCACTGCCGTGCGCAGTGCCGGTGATTGGATCGGTCGACCGCTCAACCGGGCGAGCCGCATCGCTTCGATCGCCAAACCACTCGAGGTGCTTGTCGACGTCGCGGCGATGCGTCGGCTGGACAGCGCGGCAGTGGCCGCGGAGCCGGCGGGCAGGTACACGCTGAAAGGCTTCGCCGGCGAGCATGAGCTTTATCGGGTCCATGCGGTCCGAAGGTCACCGAGCGAGACGGGACTCGAGCACTCCCCGTAGCGGCTCCTCCCGATAGAGGATCGGGTGGTGAGTTGCGCCCGCGGTTGGAGCAATCCCGCGGCCGCCCGCGAAGTCGGAGTTCCCCGGTCATCCGGCAACAATTGGGCCGCGGCTGCAGCAGGTCTGCTGCCGGCACTTCCCGCTGCCACGGCGAGGTAGACGAGATCCACCGATTCCAGGCGACCGGTGCGCCGGCTCTGCATCCGTGGTGGGCGGAGTCTGCGGCTTCCCTGCGCGCACCACCACCCGGAACCGGCGCTGCGCCAGATGCGCGTCGACTGTGGGGCTGTCCGAATCGGGTCAGGCGGACTCGCGGAGGTGTTCGAGCGCGTCGACGGCGGTGATGCCGCCGGCCTGGCGTGCGGCGTGCTCGACGGCCTGCGCCGGAAGCGAGAACGCGGCGCGGCCGCGCACGTGGGGCAGGACCAGGGTGCCGGCCGGATACGTGTCGACGAGGTCGTGGGCGCTGTCGGTGCCCAGGCGGCCGAAGTACAGCCCTTCCGGCAGGACCACCATGGTGGCTGCGTAGCGATCCCCGCCCACGTGGAGGACGACGGATGAGCAGGGCCCGGATGTGGCCGTGCGCTTCGTCCACGGCATCGGTGACCGCATCGAGCAGAACGCCGGAATTCGGATTCGGCCACTGCGGCGGTTTACCTCGAACAACGCACCGTGAAGGAGAGCGTCAGGAACGCTTCATCCTCTCGCACACCCGATCGTCGGCCGAACACCCCGCGCGGCAGATTCTGACCCACGCATCGACCAGTCTGGCGGGTGGCGCGACGAGGCCGGGCGTTGGTCCGCAGGTTCGCGCCCTCTCGCGGTCGGAGTGGGGCCGCGGGATGCGGGTGGATGCGCCGCTGAGGCTGTGGACGATGCGATGAGCGCATGGGCGGGGCATCACGGTTCTGTCGGGGTGACCGCGTCCCAGAATCGGTCGGGCACCGCGGGCCACTCGTCTCGCCACCGCCCGGCCTCCCAGTCCGCGCGCAGATCCGCGAGCAGCGCCACCAGGTGCGGCCCGCCGTCGAGCAGGTAGCGCACGATGCCGAGCGTGGCGCATTGCGCGGTGATCGTCGCGAGCAACTCTTTGGCCTCGTCGGCGCGGTCGGCCGCGGCGAGGGTGTCGACCAGCAGCCGCCGTGCCTGCAGTAGCGCCCGCGGCCGGCCGGCGTCTGCGAGCATGTCCACCCATTCCTGCGCCCAGGTGCAGGCCAACTCCGTCGACGCCGGTGTGTCGTCGTCGAGCAGTGCCCAGATGGCGACGGTCTCGTCGAGTTGGGCGGTGATCGCGTCGACCCCGTGCACCGGCCGGCGCCGCTCCGCATAGGCGACCGGGGGGCGCGGGGGAATGCCGGCGGTCGGGGGCAGTCGCAACCGTACGCGTTCCTCCTCGATCCGGGCCCGCAGCCTGGGTAACGTCAGCGTGTGCGCGGCCCGAGCGCCCGCATCCAGGCGCTGCGCGGCCGCCGCGCGATCGCCCCGCACCGCCTTGATCCGGGCGCCGATCGCGTACCGGGCCACCTTGAAGTCCACGGCGCCGCCCTCGTAACCGAGCAGGTAGGCCTCGTCGAGGAGTCGTTCCGCCTCGTCGAGGCGGTCCTGCTCGTACAGCAGCTCGCCGAGCAGTGACGCCGCGAGTCGGGCGGCGAGAGAGTGCCCGTCGCCCCGGCTGCGGGATACCCGCAGACCCTGCCGGAACCGCTCCTCGGCGGTGGCGATGTCGAGTCGTTCGTGCGCGGCGAGGCCGAGGCAGCAATAGCTGTGCATGTGGGCGTATGGCCCGTGGTTGCGGGCGTGGTATGGCGCGGCCCACTCCTGAAGCCGCTCCGTCGCGTCGAAATCGAACCGGTAGATCGCGGCCATGCTGGCGAGGTTCGCGGCCGCGGACACTACCCAGGGTGAGAGCGAGTCGGCCCGGGCCAGGCTGGGGCGGACCAGCTCGTCGATGGTGTCGAAGCGGTCGCACCGGGCCGCTACGACGGCACGCACCACCCCGACTTCGGCTCGCAGGTCCTCGGTCTCGTCGGCGGTGAGAGGCGCGGTGGTGAGGAGGGATTCGACGGCCTCGAGGGCCTGTTCGGCGGGGCGAACGCGGTTCAACAGGATCGTGGTCCATGCCACCATCAGTTGCAAGCGGGGGCGGTTGGACAGCACCGCCGGGGGTAGCTTGTCGAGAAGCGCCAGCGTGGACGTCACCTGGGAGTGCTCGAGCAGGCTCGCGCCGTGCCGTTCGACCAGGTCGACGGCCATCTCCTGATCCCCCGCGGCCTGGGCGTGGGTCACCGCGTCGCGGATGATCGCGTGCTCGGCGAACCATTGGGCCGCGGTGCGGTGCAGCTGCGTCACGCGTTCGGGGGTCTCGCGTTCGATCCGCCGTTGCAGGTACTCCCGGAACAGGTGGTGGTAGCGAAACCAGGTGCGGTCCTCGTCCATCCGGCGCAGGAACAGGCCGCGGTCCTCGATCTCCTCGAGCAACGACTGGCATCGAGTCGTTCCGGTGAGCACGGTTGCCAGCTCTGCAGAGACGTATTCGCAGATGCAGGTGGCGAGCAGGAACTCGAGAATTCGGGGTTCGAGGGTGTCGAGGACGTTCTCGGCGAGGTATTCCCCGATGACATGGTGGCGGCCGGTGATTCCGCGGATCAGCCCTGCCGGATCGTCGCTGTCGCGCAGCGACAGCGAAACCAACTGCAGCGCGGCCACCCAGCCGCCGGTGGCGCGGGTCAGTGCGTCGACGTCGTTGTCGGTCAGGCGGAGTCCGGCCAGCTCGACCAGCAGCCGTCGTACCTCCGGAGGGTCGAACCGCAGGGTGGCCGCGTCCACCTCGATCAGCTCGTCGCGCAGCCGCATGCGGCTCAGCGGCAGTCCGGTGCGCGCCTGGCTGGTCACGATGATCTGCAGGTGATTGGGGTCGGCGTTGTCCAACAGGTACGCCATCGCAGCGATGGTCGCTGAGTCGGAGACTCGGTGCCAGTCGTCGATGATCAGAGCGACGTGCTCCTCGGACTCCTGGATTTCGTTGATCAACGCGGTGAGCACATACTGCGTGGCGTCGTCGCCGTACTCCTCGAGGACCGCGCCGAGATCCTGGGCCAGGGCCGGCCGCACCTGTCGGAGGGATTCGAGCAGATGCGCCAGAAGCCGCACGGCCCCGTTGTCGTCACTGTCGACGGACAGCCAGGCCACCTGGACGCCGTTGTCGGCCAGTTCGCGCGACCATTGTGCGGCCAGGGTGGTCTTGCCGAAGCCCGGCGGGGCGGTGATGGCCGTCAGGATGCGCCGCCCACCCACACGCAGCAGCCGCAGCAGGCGCTCGCGGACCACCAGGGGGCGGGTCGCCGTCGGTGGGCGCAGCCGCGTGGCAGGCACCGGTCGGGTCAGCCGGCCGGATCCGGTCCGCCGCCGGCGGCCGGTGCCGGTCGTGGCGCGGGGGTGCGCGGCGCCGAGGTCGGTGGGCTCGCTGGCATCGGGCACCGGTAGCTCGTCCACCGGCAGCCCGTGGTGTTCCTCGACCGCACGCAACTGCTCGCCGAATGCGGCGGCGGTGCCGGTGCGTGAGGTCGGATCCCGGTCCATCGCGCGCTCGAGCATCTCGCCGACATCATCCGGGATGCCGGTGCCGCCGTGCAGGTCAGGTGCCGGCCCGCGGGTGATCCGTAGGAACTGCGCGACCACGGATTCGCCGCGGCGCCTCTCGTATGCCGCGTGCCCGGTGATGGCACAGAACAAGGTCGCGCCGAGCCCGTACACGTCCGCCGAGCGGGAGGGGGATTGTCCGGCGAGCACCTCCGGGGCGGTGAACGCCGGAGATCCCGTGACCGCGCCGGCGGCGGTCTCGAAAGCCCCGGCGACCCGAGCGATTCCGAAGTCGGTCAGCTGCGGCTCACCATAGTCGGTGAGCAGGATGTTCGCCGGTTTCACGTCCCGGTGCAGCATGCCCATGCGGTGCGCGGTCTCCAACGCGCCGGCGATCTTGACGCCAATCCCGAGTGCGTCCTCCCACCGCAGTGGGCCCTGCTCCCGGATCCGGGCCTCGAGCGAGTTGCGGCGGTGGTATTCCATCACGATGTACGGCTGACCGGATGCGGTGGCGCCGACCTCGTGGACGGTGACGATATTCGGGTGGCCGGACAGCCGCCCCATTGCGCGCTGCTCACGCAGGAAGCGTTCGAGGTTGTCGGGGTCCGGTTCCGAGGTCAGCACCTTGATCGCCACGGTGCGGTCCAGGGCGGGCTGCCGACACCGGTAGACGACGCCGAAACCACCCCGGCCGATCTCGTGCACGTCCTCGAACCCGGCCGCGACAAGTTCGGCCACGATGCGCGGCGGGGTCTCCCGCTGCGTCGCCAGCGGATCGCTCTCGGCCATCGGCTGCCTCACTCATAGCCGGGGTTGGTCGAATGCCCTGATCATATCCCCGTGGGATCGGAGGCGGGGCGATCGAACGGACGACCAGCGGCCTGTCCATCGAGGGAGCGGGCATTGTCGGCGGGCACTCACGCCTGGGGTCGCATGTTCCCCGAGAACCATTGTGCGGCAGCAGAACCCGACTCGCCGGCCTACGCGTCCGCGTCGCGGCGGCGTCGGCCGCGACGCCGGAGTCGGCTGTCGGCCGGTTGTCGGCCCCGGTTGGCCATTCGCCGATACGCGTGACGCACCGCCTTCTCAGCGAGCGGTTGGCCGCGCGGCGGCGACGTCGGTGTGTTGGCCGCACCCCAGAGCTGGAGCTGGTACGAGGGGCCTCGTCTGTCGCCAGGATTCGGCGCGGAACGGGTCCTCGAGGATGATCGGGTAGCCGGGGACAGGACTGTTCACCTCGTCTTGGCCGGCGATGGTGTATCCGGCAGTTCGGGGCCGGCGGGGACCGGGTCCGGGCGTCGGGCGGGTTTGACGCCGCTCGAGGCTCGGAGGGCACCGTGCAGCGTCACCCGCAGCGGATTCTGGGCGGCGTGTGCGAGGAGGGTGTGGAACTCGACGTCGAACCTCGATGGCTCTTTCGATGAGAGCGATTCGCTTCCCCGACCTGCCGTCGACCTCCCTGACCACGCTGCAGGAACTGGACTTTCACCCACCGCGGCAGTCATGACCGCGCCTGCGCACACCGCACTCCCGCGGTGGAAGGCGGGACCAGCCCGCAGCTGGGCGGCGTTCCCGCTCGCCGCCTGTAGTGGCGGTTTCTGGGGTCGTGTGGCTTCTTCGGCAGATCGGCACGAGATCTCGTGCCGATCTGCCGCGATGCGCACCTACAGTGGGTGCAGCCACCGCAACCGCGGTCGGAGAAGGCGCCGTGCACACCTTCGAGGATCCGAGGTGAGAGATGACTGCATCCGAAGCCGGTTCCGCGGAATACGTAGTCGAGTCGACCGGCGCCCCCGTGACCGCCCCGGGGTGATTCGGGTGACCACCGCAGAGAACGCCGAGTCCGGCGGCAGCCGGCAGCAGGTCCGGCCGGGTGCCGCCACCGGGACCGTGGTCGCCGTGTTCGGGGCGCTGGCCGCCCTGGCCGGCATCGAGCACGGGGTCGGGGAGATGCTTCAGGGCTCGGGCCCACCGCCGGGGTGGGTGATCCGGTCCTGGCCCGAGCACGCGGCGTTCGAGGCCCTCGGCGGCGAGCCCGCCCTGACCGTGCTCCCCGACCTGCTGGTCTCCGGGGTCGTCACCGTGGTGGTGGCGACCGCGCTGGGTGCCTGGGCGATCGTCGGCGTGCACCGCCGGCACGCAGGGCCGCCGCTGCTCGGGCTGTCGTTGCTGCTGTTGGCCGTGGGCGGCGGGTTCGGGCCGCCCCTGCTGGGCATCGTCTTGGGCTTGGGCGCCGCCTGGCCGGCCGTATCCCCGCAGCACTTCGGCGCAGCCAGGCGCTCCCTGGCACGGATGTGGCCGTGGGCGCTGGGAGCCGGCGTGGTCGGCTACCTGGGATTGGTCCCGGGCACTCTGGTGATGCACGCGGTGTGGGGTTCGACGAGTCCTGCCGGGGTGTACGGGCTGATGGTGCTGGCCTTCGGCGGGGTGATCCTGGCGCTGCCGGCGGCCCGGGCCCGCGACCGGCTCGAGGCCGGGCGCGGCGTCGCGCACGCGCAACCCGGCAGCGGCCACCGCAGCAGGGGCACCCGATGACCTTCCGTGCCCGACCGCACCAGATCGCCCCCGGCGTCCACCTGCTCCGGGCCGGCCGGAGCGCCGCCGCCTCCAACGTCTACCTGATCGCGTCGGGGTCGACGTGGGTGTTGGTGGACGCGGCCTGGGCCGGCAGCGCCGAGACCATCACCGCGGCGGCGGAGTCGCTGTTCGGCACGGGCACGAAGCCGGCGGCGATTCTGCTGACCCACCTCCACCCGGATCACTCCGGGGCCGCCGGGGCCCTGGCCCGGACCTGGGGGGTGCCGGTGTACGTCCACCCCGCTGAGCTGCCGATGGCCCCGGGCCGGTACCTGCCGGAGTACACGATGCCGCTGGACCGGTGGGTGGTGATCCCGCTGATGCGGCTGCTGCCCCGGCGGACTCGGGCCCGGATCGAACAGGCGGGCAGCCTCACGGACGTGGTGCGTCCGCTGGGGCCGGGCGGCGTGGTGCCGGCGCTGCCCGACTGGCAATGGGTGCACACCCCCGGGCACACCCCGGGTCACGTGGCCTACCTGCGACGCAGCGACGGCGTGCTGATCGCCGGGGACGCCGCGGTGACCGTGGACCTGAACTCGGTCCTCGGGACGCTGACCGGCCGGCGGCGGCTCGCCGGACCACCCCGGTACACCACCTGGGACCAGCCGGCGGCGGTGCGGTCCGTCGCTGCCCTGGCGGCGCTGGAGCCGCGGGTGCTCGCTCCCGGGCACGGGCTGCCGCTGGCCACCGCAGCGGCCGAGGCACTGCACCACCTGGCCCGGAAACTGGACCGGCCTCGGGCCGGTCGGCTGCGCCGGGGGCTGCGCACGCTCCGGGTCGCTGTGGCCGCACCCCGGTACGGCGGAGCGGGCCGGTATCGGCCCCCACCGCTGGTGTACGCCCGGCTGCAGTGGCTGGGTCACGCGTTGACCCGGCTGCGGCTCAGCCCGCGATATGTCGTGACGCTCGAGGTTCCCGGGCGCCGCTCCGGTGTCGTGCGCCGGACCAACCTGGTGCTGCTGGACCACGACGGCGAGCAGTACCTGCTGTCGCTGGCCGGGCAGTCCCAGTGGGCCCGCAACGTGGGGGCCGCCGGCGGGCGCGCGGTGCTGGCCCGCGGCCGCCGACGCAGGGCTGTCACGTTGGTCGAGGTGCCGGTCGCCGACCGGGCCGGCCTCCTCCGCGCCTACTTGCTGCGGGGCGGACGGCAACCCGGCAACCGACGGATCGCCCGGGAGGCGGACATGTACTTCGGCCTGGCCGGTGCACCCACCCTGGAAGAGTTGGCGGCTGTGGCACCGCGCTACCCGGTGTTCCGGGTCGCCGACAGCGGACAGCCGGCCCACCAGACGAGAGCACCGCGATGACCGTCACCCGAGGGGCGGCCCCGCCCGGTACTGCGTTCCCCGACATTCGCCCACCTCCGGGGGACCTGGCGGCCCATGGCCGGCTACCGTCGCAGCCTGCTCGACGTCGAGCACCCGCCCTGTGCTCCGCCGGGGGTCGGACCCCCATCGCGGCATACGCCGCCATGCGGGTGCTGTGCGGCATCGCGGCAGTCGTCGCCATCGCCAGGTCGATCACGACCTCGCTCGGATCATGGATCGACCGACCCTCGCCGCGGTGGTGCAGTGACGGCTCCCGGAGATCGGCGCGGTGGTGCACACGGTGACCGAGGCCGGCAGCCTCGACGAGGCGCGCCGCCGCCTCGACCGGACCAGGGGTGCCGTTCAGGTGGCCAGGTCGGCGGCGTGGCGACGGGCCCGCTCGGCCGCCTGCAGCTCGAGCCCGTACAGCAACCCGAAGGTGAACCCGTTCTCCCCAGGTGTGGTCCCGGCCCGGGCACCGAACTCGCGCAGCAGGTCGGTGGCGACGGCGCTGTCCCGATGTTCGCCGAGGACCTGCTGGATGTTCGTGTAGCGGGCGATCTTGCGCTTCGCGCGTGTGCGGCCCAGCAGCGGGGCAGCCAACTCGACGGCGTAGCGGGCCCGCTCGGCGGCCTTGCGGGCCCGACTCGGCGCCGCCTCGTCCTCGTCGGCGGCGGCCCGCACCCGGCTCAGGGCCGTGCGTTCGGCGGTGCGCACCGCCTTCTCGATCACCCGCGCACCGTCCCCATGGTCGATCAGCGGTGGCTGCGTGCGCCAGCGTGCCAGCGCGGCGAGCAGCATGCGATACCGGTCGGAGTCCAGGGCGCGCAGCACCTCGTCGAGGTGGCGGCGCTCGTCGGCGAGCAGATCGGTGTCGAGCCGGGACGCCACCGGGCCCATCACCACTTCCGGCGGCAGTGTCTCGAGCGCGGCGGCCAGCCGGGCGCGCTGCACCTGCCGATCCCGAACATGACCGAGCAGCCCGGAATACCAAGACAATTCGGAATCGAGCCAGGTGCGTTGCGCGGGTTCGAACAGGTCCTGCCACACCCGGAGGGTGCTGCGCAGCCGCCGGATACCGACCCGGGTGGGATGTATCGGGTCCAGACCGCGGCGCAGCCACACGTCCCCCGCGCCGATCGCCTCGATCTGGGCGTCGAGGTAGGCACCGAGCATCCGCCGCGCTGTGGGGGCCTTCCCGGTGGGGGTGTGGGGGCCCGGGGCCGGGTCGGTTGCGGCGAGGGCGTGCTCGAGCTCGCTGCGGTGCGGGGCCGGTGCGGCGCCGGCGCGGGCCAGGGCCGCGGTGACGGCGGTGCGGTGCTTCTTCGTCGCCGCCGTACCGAGGTCGAGGTGGAGCTGGTGCCACTGTTCGACGGTTGCCACCCGGCCGATCACGGTGGCCTGGACTGTCTCGACGATGATCTGCGCGAGCAGCCGGTCCTTGCGGTCGTACCACTCGTGCCGGTGCTCGCCGATGCCGAGGGTGACCGAGCGTCGCAGCGGCCGCCCGCCCGTCAGGCCCGCCACCGCCGCGGTGAGTTCGTCGGGCACGAGGTCGCTGTCGGTGGAGGCGAGGTGCAGTTCGGTACCGAGCGTGCCGCCGGGAACGGCCAGTTCCCAGCCGGGGTCGTCGTCGGGGCCGGGATTTCGGTACCGGAGGACGCTGTCCCAGTGCCGCAGATCGCGGTCGTCGGTGTCGAGGTAGATGCTGTGGCGCTCGGGGCCGGGGTGCTCGACGTGCCGTGCCTTCGGCAGGATGTCCTGCCATCGCGGCAGGTCCCCCCGGGACGACGCGAGATACGTGGTGTGGGCGGGCGCGGACGAGGCCATGACTTCGAGTCTGTCGCATCCGGCCGGGCTTCGGCAGTGAACGCGCCGGGTTCCCGCCGCAGGATGGTCTTCGGCGGTGGGCCAATCGACGGTCGAGGATCTCCGGGAATACGTGCTACATCCGCTCGTCTGGTCACCGACTCGACCCCGGCGGCCGCGGCGACGCTGGCCGCCCTCGGCAGCACCGGGCTGGTGGACTGGCCGGTGCCGGCCGCCGTCGGGGACGGGGCACCGGCCGCGAAACGGCTGATCCCGTACCGGCCCACCACCCGAGTCCAGTCCGGTACCACCACCGCTGCTGCGCCGGCGCGGTCGTCGACGCAGCCGAAGAATGCGGCGACGGTCGCACCGAGGCCCCTGCCGACGCCGGCGACGGACCGGACGGCCCGGCCCGATCCGGCGCGGGTGCGGTCACCGAAGCGTAAACCCCGGGTCGAACGCGCGGTGCAGTATGTGCGCGGAAGCTCTTGGGCCGATCAGGCTTTCACGAATCTGACCGAGGCACAACTGCACGTGCTGAAGTGGTGTCGCGAGATCGCGGGCACACGGATCCACGGCGCCACTGCGGTTGCTGCGGCCCCCTTGACACCGGCGGTGCTCGGAACCGATCCTCGACCTCATTCCGCGACGGTCCCCGTCACAGCTCGAAACGGAGCATGCCATGACAACGCCCCGAGTTCCGGACATGCGCCGGTCGTACCTGCGGGTGCGGGACGTCGACCTGTACTGCGAGGACACCGGCGGTGCGGGCGAGCCGATCCTGTTCCTGCACGGGTTCTTCTTCGACGGGCGAATGTACGAGGCGCAGATCGCGGCGCTGAGGGATCGATACCGTTGCCTCACCCTCGATTTCCGGGGACAGGGCCGCTCCGGGCACGCCCGGAGCGGCTACCAGCTCGAGCAACTGACCGCCGACGTGCTCACCGTGATCCGGCGGCTCGACCTCGCACCCGCGCATCTGGTGGGGCTGTCGATGGGCGGCTTCGTCGGGATGCGCATCGGAGCGCGGGAACCGGACCAGTTGCGCTCGCTGACCCTGCTCAACACCGGCGCAACCCCGCACCCGCCCGCGAAGTACCCGCTGCACCTGGCCCTGACGGCCGTGGCCCGGCTCCTCGGGCCGTCACCTGCCCTCGTGCTGCGCGGCATCGAGAAGGAACTCTACGGCGCACCGTTCCGCACCGACCCCGCCCGGGAACCCGAGCGTCAGGCGTGGCGCAGGCGGTGGGCGCAGGCCGACCGGTCGTCACTGGCGAACACGATGCTCGGCATGATGGTCCGCCCCGACATCCGGGACGAGCTCCCCGCGGTGAGCGTGCCGACGCTGATCGTCGCGGGACAACTGGATGTCGAGATGCCACCGCATCTCTCCCGCGAAATGCACGCGCTGATCCCGGGCTCGCGACTGGTGGAACTCGACGGGGTGGGCCACAGTTCGACGCTGGAAGACCCGGCCCGGGTCACCGGCATCCTGGAGCGTTTTCTCGCCGAGGTCGGCTGACCGAGGAGAACCCCCGGGGTGCGTGGCCGCCGGTCCGACAGGTCCGCCCCTCACCCGGGCGACATCGTCTCGACCTGCGCCTCCTAGATCGGACGGAACCCCGCCCCGGCGCCGCCCCGCGCATCGGCGTCACCGACGACGGCCGTCATGCTCGTGCCGACCTCCGGACCGAGGCAGGCAACGCTGAGATAGCCGTTCACCATGCCCACGAGCGTGGTTCCGACCACCACCGGACCTCCCGAGTCGCCGAGGTCGACGCACGTCTGCGTCCAGGTCTGCCCCGAACCGAACACATCGCCGTAGGCCACCCCGCAGGTATGCCCCGTGGTGCGGCCCTGCTTGCAGACGATGTCCGGGAACTGCGCCGGTCCCCCGATCCCCGTGATCGTCGTGTTTCCCACCCGATTCACGGGCGCCACCTTCGCCGGCTCGAACACGATCACCGCGTAGTCCAAGTCCGCATCGGTGTAGGCGATCGTGCCGACCACACCGGCGTCCGGATCGGCCTCCGAGGCGACCGTGGACCCGGCGTTTCCGCAGTGCCCCGCCGTGAATCCGACCAGCTGGCCCCCGGAATCGGGGCCGATCGTGGTGAGGGTGCAGTAGTTCCGGCCGTCCATGACGATACCGGAACCGCCGCCGAGGACGGCCGGATCGGCGGCCGCTGCAACACCGGTGCCGGCGAGCAGCGACGCGCCGACGGCGAGAACGAGGATGCCGAGTCTCATGGCGGGCCTCTCCCGAAGGTCGAGCGAACGAGTCGGACACGCGCAGGAACGGGAGGGTCGCGCGTACGATCCACCGCCCTCGGGCGCTGTTTCTCGATCATCCGCCGCACCGGGTGCTGTTCGCAGCGTTTTCCGGGACGAGAACACGCGGCGGGGACCGATCCGGGGAAGGGAACGACCGGACCGGCAGATCGGGGACAGCGGTGCGACGGGGGCGCGGGATCGTCGCCGCGATCGCCTCAGGGCGAGACGGGCGGAGGCGGGGTATCGCCGTGGATGACCAGCACCGGGCAGTGTGCGTGCTCGGCGCATGCGGCGCTGACCGAACCGAGCAGCAGGCCGCTGAAGCCGCCGTGCCCCCGGCTTCCCACCACCAGGAACTGCGCGTCGCGGCTCTCGTCGAGCAGGACGCGCGCGGCTCCGCCGCGGCGAACCAGTTCCTGCACGGACACGCCGGGCTCGCTCCCGAGGACCCCGGTGACCGTCTCGTGCAGCATCCCGGACGTTTCCCGCTCCGGATCCCAATCGCTCGGCCAGCCTTCCGCGGCGGCCCAGGGAATCTCCCATGCCGCCACGGCGTCGACCTCGAACCCTGCCGAGCGGGCGACGAATCGTGCCCAGCGCAGTGCCCCCTTCGACGGCTCCGAACCGTCCACTCCGACCACGACGCGGCCGGTCATTCCGTCATCGGTCACGACGACTCCTCTCCTGCCCGGCGCGGTCGGAACGGTCGGCGCCGGGATCCTCGACGCAGGCGGCGCCGAGGGACGGTCGTTCGCCGCCGCATCCGGGTGGTACGGCTTCGTGCGGGCCGGTGCGTGACCGCCCGGGTGAACTCTCGAAGCTTGTGCCGGAAGGAAAGCTGGACTCGACCACCGCGCAGCGGGAGTGCCCTGTACCGACGCGGTGCGTATCGACATCGGAAACGATGCCCATGGACCCAGTCTATGCTCGCGCTCGCCCGCAGGTGCGCATCGGCGTCGACGTACTGCGGAGCGGTTACCAGCCCGCCGATCCGGCGATTCCCTTGAACGGGCCGACGACCGAGCTGGTGATCCAGCCGCCGTAGAACCCGCCGGGTTGCGGGACGACCTCCTCGCCGTCGACGGTGCACCGGTCGACCTGGGCGGCCATCACCGCGACGGCCCCGGCGATCGCGCGGAAGGCGGGGGTGGGATCACGGTAGGTCCATGCCGCTTTCGGCGCGACCCGCGAGTCGGTCACCAGGTCGTAGTAGCCCGCCCTGCCCTTCCACTCGCACCACGACGAGCCCGGCGTCTCCCGAAGCACCCCTTCGGCGAAGGCGTCGGCGGGAAGGTAGTAGGTCGGCGGATGGCTGGTCTCCAGTACCCGCCAGGCGCGCGTGCTCGACGCGATGGTCCGGCCGCCCAGTTCCACGGTGATCGAGCCGGTGAAGGTCTCCACGCGGGGCGGGCGCGGGTAGTCCCACACCGACTCCTGCCCGGCGGCAGGGTCGACGGGTCTCGGACGGGTTGTCACGGCGACCTCCTCGTGGTCACCTCCCCAGGGTACGGGCACGACCGCGGGGCCGGGGCTGTCGGGACCGAGGGTGCCGGGTAACCGAGTTGCGGCCCCTGCGTCCGTGGGCGACGAGTCGGGACCGCAGCAATGCGCGGCTCGTCGGTTCCGAGTCGTCGAGGCCGTCCACGACGCTACCGGCCGATCCCTCCTCGGCCGTGCCGGTGCCCTCCACTCCCGACGGTGTCGGTGGACCGCTCAGAACAGGCGCCGCATGATCTTCAGCGCAGCTTGGGTGTAGGGCGGGTAGTTCATCGCCGGATCCGGGCGGAACGGCTTGACGAGCACCGCCTTGCGGTGACTGAGCGCCTCGAAACCGTAGCGCCCGTGGTACGCCCCCATTCCGCTGGCGCCCACGCCACCGAACGGCAGTTGTGGGGCGAGGACGTGCATGCCGACGTGGTTGACCACCACGCCACCCGCGCTGATTCGCTGCGTGATCTTCTTCTGGGTGTTCAGTGATTTGGAGAACACGTACGCTGCAAGGGGTTTGGGGCGGGCACCGATGAAGTCGAGGGCTGCGTCGACCGAGTCGACGGTGAGGATCGGCAGGATGGGCCCGAAGATCTCGTCCGTCATGACCGGGTCGTCGGGTGCCGGATCGACGATCGCGGTCGGTTCGACGGTGAGAGTGTCACGATCGCACCTGCCGCCGGTGACGATGCGTCCGGTTGTGGACTCCAGATACGCCTCGAGCCGATCGAAGTGACGGTGGTTGACCACCCGCATCCCCGGCTGCGGTTCCTCGCTGCGGAACAGGGCGATCGTGTCGACGATCTTGTCGACGAGCCCGTCGCGGACGGACCGCTCGACCAGTACGTAGTCGGGCGCGATGCAGCTCTGTCCGGAGTTGAGGAGTTTGATCCAGGCGATGCGCCGCGCGGTGACCTCGAGATCGGCGTCCTCGGCGACGATGACCGGAGACTTGCCACCGAGTTCGAGGATCACCGGCGTGAGCTGCGGGGCGGCGGCGGCCATGATCTTGCGGCCCACCTCGGTGCCGCCGGTGTACAGGGCGAGATCGAAACCCTGCGCGAGCAGGCTCTGGGTGAGCTCGGCATCGCCTTCGGCGACCACGACGGCCTCCGGGTCGAGGTACTGCGGAATCAGCCGGGCGAGCAGCGCGGACGTGGCGGGGGCCAGCTCCGACGGTTTGATCACGGCACAGTTTCCGGCGGCCACTGCCGCGACGAGCGGACCGAGCGTCAGATACACCGGGTAGTTCCACGGTGCGATGATCAGGACCACTCCCATCGGCTCGTACTGCACCCAGCCGAGTGCGGGAAACTGGTTGATCGACAAGGACTTCGGTCGAGGAAGCATCCATCGCCGGACCCGCTTGCGGGCGTAGGCGGCTTCGGCCCGGGTGGAAGCGACGTCGCCGAGCCACGCTTCGACCGCGTTTCGGCCCAGGTCCTCCTGCAGGGCGGCCGCAATCTCGGCTTCGCGCTCGTCGGCGAGTTTCTCGATGCCGCGGAGCTGGCGGATGCGCCATCCGGCATCGCGCGTGCGTCCGGTCGCGTAGGCCTTCCGCAGTCGGGTCAGGTGTTCGGTCGATGTGTCGGTGGATGTGACGGTCATGTGGTCCTCCAGGCGGAAGTCGAGGATGGATGTGCGGTCGGCCTGTCGCGGCGGAACGGCGAATGGGCGGACGGCGACACGGGGGGCCGGGGCGAGGTCGACGACGACAGAGCCTCGGGCGCGGGTCGTGGGGATGCGCCGGCGCAAGCGGCACCCGGACGGTGGCCCGAGCCCGCGGCGGCGGGTGGCACCGAATCGGGCGGTGCCGCGCCGACGCGGTGCCCCGACATCCGGAGCGATGCCCATCGCCACAGTCTAGGACCCGCTGGTGCCTGCGGATACGTGTCGGCCGGGTTACGTGTTCAGTGCACGGCAGGAGCCCGACGAGCAACTCGATCGGAAGGCCTCGGAGGTCGCCGAGCGCTCCAGAAGGTATTCGTCCGTGGCGTGCCCACAGTCGTCTCGCACGACGCACCGGTCACGATCGCACGAGCAGATCGCTGTGTCCGGGTGGGGGCGGCGGATACCATCGAGTTCTCGGCGCTGGCACGACGGCTCTCGGATTGGAGCTCGATTATGGCCGATGACGCGAAACTCCTCGACTATCTGAAACGGGTGACCGCAGAGCTCTATCAGGCCCGGGAGAAGCTCCGCGAGGTCGAGGGGGTGAGTCGCGAACCGATCGCCGTCGTCGGGATGGGGTGCCGGTTCCCCGGCGGCGTCCGCTCCCCACAGGATCTGTGGCACCTGGTGGAATCCGGTTCGGAGACCGTCTCCGGGTTCCCCACGGACCGGGGTTGGGAAGCGGCGGATCTCTACGATCCGACGGGCCGGCAGGCCGGCAGGACGTACACGGTGCAAGGTAGCTTTCTCGACGATGCAGCGGGTTTCGACCCGGAGGTCTTCGGAATCTCGCCTCGCGAAGCACTGGCGATGGACCCGCAGCAGCGACTCCTGCTCGAGACGAGCTGGGAGACCTTCGAGCACGCCGGCATCGATCCGCGGTCCGTGCACGGCAGGCAGATCGGCGTCTTCACCGGTCTGTCCGGAATCGACTACTCGGCACGGGCGGGCGGCGCCCCGCCCGAGGAACTCGCGGGCTACTTCATCACCGGCACCGCGATGAGTGTCGCCTCCGGCCGTGTCGCATACAGCTTCGGACTGAACGGACCCGCGATCACCGTCGACACGGCATGCTCGTCGTCCCTGGTTTCCGTCCACCTCGCCATGCAGGCACTGCGCAACGGCGAGTGCGAACTCGCCCTGGCCGGCGGGGCGACCGTCATGTCGACGCCCGCGGTGTTCGTCGAGTTCAGCCGGCAGCGTGGACTGGCCCACGACGGGCGCTGTAAGGCGTTCTCCGCCGCGGCCGACGGTACGGCGTGGGGCGAAGGCGCCGCGATCCTCGCGCTGGAACGCCTGTCCGACGCCGAGCGCAACGACCGCCGGATCCTCGCCGTCGTCCGCGGCAGCGCGGTGAACCAGGACGGCGCCAGCAACGGCCTGACCGCCCCGAGCAAGCAGGCCCAGGAACGGGTGATCCGGCAGGCCCTGACCGACGCCGGACTCGGCCCGGCCGACGTCGACGCGGTCGAAGCCCACGGCACCGGCACCACGCTGGGCGATCCCATCGAGGCGTCCGCCCTGCTGGCCGGCTACGGCCGCGATCGGCCCCCCGACCGGCCGTTGTGGCTCGGCTCGGTGAAGTCGAACCTCGGGCACACCCAGGCAGCCGCCGGAGTGGCCGGAGTGATCAAGATGATCATGGCGATGCGGCACGGTGTGCTGCCGAGAACGCTGCACGTCGACCGCCCCACCCCCCACGTCGACTGGTCCGCCGGATCGGTGTCCCTGCTCACCGAGAACCGGGAATGGCCGGCGACCGACCGGCCCCGCCGGGCGGCGGTCTCCTCGTTCGGCATCAGCGGCACGAACGCCCACGTCGTGCTGGAGCGGCCGACCCCACCGCCGGACGCTGCGCCCACCGACGGGATCGACGGATCGGACGACGTCGTGGCCTGGTTCGTGTCGGGCCACACCGAACCGGCGCTGCGCGCGCAGGCCCACAGGCTGCGGGACTACGTCGCCGACCACCCCGAGCTGACACCCGCCCAGGTGGCCGGCCCGCTGCTGACCTCCCGCGCGACCTTCGACCACCGTGCCGCCGTGCTCGGTACCGACCGGACGGCCCTGCTGTCCGGTCTCGACGCGCTCGGCCGAGGCGCCCCCGACCCCGGTGTGATCACCGGCGTGGCGGTCGAGGCGGGCGACCGGCCGGTGTTCGTCTTTCCCGGGCAGGGCGCGCAGTGGGTGGGCATGGCCACCGAACTGCTGGAGTCCTCCCCGGTGTTCGCCGACAGCCTGCGCGAGTGCGCCGACGCCCTGGCCCCGCACACCGGGTTCGCGCTGCTCGACGTGCTCCGCGACCGCGATCCGGCGGCCCTGGACCGGGCCGACGTCGTGCAACCCGCGCTGTTCGCGGTGATGGTCGGTCTTGCGCGGCTGTGGCACGCACACGGCGTCGAACCGGCGGCCGTGGTCGGGCACTCGCAGGGCGAGATCGCCGCCGCCCACGTCGCCGGCGCGCTGACCCTGCCCGACGCGGCGCTCGTCGTCGCGGCCCGCAGCCGGGTGATCACGGAATCGGCCCGGCGCGGCGGTGGCATGGCGTCGGTGGGTCTGCCGGCGGACGCGGTGCGGCAGCAGATCGAACCCTGGGCCGGGACCGTCGAGGTGGCGGCGATCAACGGTCCGGCCGCCACGGTCGTGTCCGGCCCCGGCGACGCCCTCGAGGTACTGGTCGCGCGGTGGCAGGCCGACGGTGTCCAGGCCCGGCGCATCACCGTCGACTACGCCTCCCACTGCGCGGACGTCTCGGTGCTGCGCAGGCCCATTCTCGACGCTCTCGCCCCGATCACCCCGCAGCGTTCGCGGATCCCGTTCTACTCGACGGTGAGCGGGGACATGATGGACGGCACCGCACTCGACGCCGACTACTGGTACCGGAACCTGCGCCGGCCGGTGCGCTTCGAGGACGCGACGAGATCTCTGGCCCGCGACGGGTATCGGCTGTTCGTCGAGTCGGGGAGCCATCCGGTCCTGACCGTGCCGCTGCAGGAGACCCTGGACGCGGCCGGCATCGCGGGTCGCGCCCTCTGCACCCTCCGGCGCGACCGGGCAGGCCTGCGCCAGTTCACCACCGCCCTCGCCGAGGCACACGTGTCCGGGGCGCACATCGAGTGGGACCGGGTCGGGTGGGCTCGCCGCGACGGTGGGCGGCCGTGGGTGGACCTGCCGACGTATGCCTTCCAGCACCGCCGCTACTGGCTGGACAGTCCCGCGCCGCAGGGTGATGTCACGTCGGCGGGCATGGACACGGGTGGACACCCGATGCTTGCCGCGTCGGTCGAACTCGGTGACGGCCGGGGCGTGGTGTTCACGGGCGTGCTGTCGCCGCGACGTCTTCCGTGGCTGAGCGACCATGCGGTCAGCGGCACCGTCATCCTGCCCGGCACGGCGTTCGTGGAGCTCGCCCTGCACGCGGGGAACCGCGTCGGGTTCGGCCGGCTCGACGAACTCGCCCTTGAGGCACCCGCCAGGATTCCCGCCGAGGGGGACGTCGCCCTACAGGTGAGCGTGCTCGCCGACGGCGACACCGGCCGAGCCACGGTGTCGGTGCACTCGCGGCCGGTGGATGCCGCACAGCAGACTCCGTGGACCCGGCACGCCACCGGCACCCTCACCCCGGGCTCGGAGACCACCGACCTCGCCGAACACCGGTGGCCGCCCGCCGACGTCACGCCGATCGACATCGGAGGGCTCTACGGACTGCTCGACGAGGCCGGCTACGGGTACGGCCCGAGCTTTCGAGGACTCCGGGCGGCGTGGCGCCGCGGTGACGACCTGTACGGCGAAGTGCGGCTGAACGGCGAGGACCCGGCTGCGGCGGTCGCGGGATACGGGATCCACCCGGCGGTGCTCGACGCGGCGCTGCACCTGATCGCGCTCGGAACCGCCGCGACCGGTGCACGCGACCTCCGGCTGCCGTTCGCCTGGGGCACAGTGCAGCTGCACGCGGTGGGCGCAACCGCCCTGCGCGTGCACATCACCCCGATCGGGCCCGACCGCTACCGGATATCCGCGTACGACGCGGCCGGTAAACCGGTGTTGACCGCCGATTCGTTGGCGCTGAGGCCGCTCGGGGATACGCGCGTACCGGCCGCCGGGACCGGCGACAGCCTCTACCGAGTGGCGTGGATGCCCGTCGGTGCCGCCACCACCGCTTCGGCCGACCTGGTGCCGCTCGAGGAGGCGCTCACCGGCGGTGATCACGCAGGTCGCGTGCTGTGGCTGGCTTGCGAACCGGGCGACGGGCCGGACATGCCGACCCGGGTGCACGCCGCCGCGGAGGCGACGTTGCGGGCGGTCCAGTCCTGGCTCCGCGCGGATCACCTGGCCGAGACCCGCCTGCTGGTGACGACCAGGCTCGCGGTGGCGGTCCGCGACGACGACCCGATCGACGTGTCTGCCGCGCCCGCGTGGGGGCTGCTCGGTGCGGTGCAACACGAGCATCCGAACCGCATCACCCTGGTGGACCTGGACGCGGCGGCCCCTGCCCTCGCCCGTCCTGAGGTGCTGGCAACGGCGTTGGCCTGCAACGAACCTCAGCTGGCGATCCGCGACGGTGTACTCCTGGCGCCCATGCTCGCCGCGGTGACGCCGCCCGACGCCGCACCCGAATCGGGCCCGCCGCCCTTCGGCCCGGGCGGCACGGTCGTGATCACCGGTGGCACAGGAACCATCGGCAGACTGATCGCCCGCCACCTCGTAGCGCGATACGGCGTGCGGCGGCTGGTGCTGACCGGCCGACACATGCTCGACGCCGAGAGTGCGGCCGCACTGCGCGCCGATTTCACCGAGTCGGGGGCCGAGGTTAGCGTCGCCGCCTGCGACGTGGCCGATCGGGCAGCGGTGGCCGCTCTGCTGGCCGCCATTCCCGACCTGTCGGGCGTGATCCACGCCGCCGGGGTGCTCGACGATGCCACCGCCGCCACCTTGACGCAGGACCAGCTGCACGCCGTCCTCCGGCCCAAGGCGGACGGTGCCTGGCATCTGCACGAACTCACGCGCGACCGCGAGCTGTCGGCGTTCGTGCTCTTCTCCTCCGCGGCGGGTGTGCTCGGCGGCGCCGGCCAGGCAAACTACGCGGCGGCGAATGTGTTCCTGGACGCACTCGCGCAGCACCGCCGCGTCCGCGGGCTGCCGGCGATCGCCATGGCCTGGGGGTTGTGGGCCCGCCCCAGCGGGATGACGTCCCATCTCGGCGCGGCCGACCTCGACCGGTTGCGGCGCACCGGCATCGACACCATCAGCCCGGAGTCGGGGCTGACCCTGTTCGACGCGGCGCTTGCCGTGAACAGTCCGCTGGTCGTGCCGATACGGCTCGCGACGCGTTCCGCTCGGGTCGACGGTGAGTCGATCCCGCCCATCTTGCGCCGGGTCCTCGGTAGCCGTCATCGTCGCGCCGCTGCCGCCGAGCCGCCCACCGGCCTCGCCGAGGAGTTGCGGGCGCTGAATCCCGGAGAGCGTCACAGTCGGCTGCTGGACCTCGTCACCACCCATGTGGCCGCCGTGCTCGGCCACGACGGAAAAGAAGCGATCGACCCGGAACGGGCTTTCAAGCAACTCGGCTTCGACTCGCTGACCGCCGTGCAACTGCGCAATCAGCTCGCCACCGCCACCGGCGTCACGCTGCCCGCGACGGTGGTGTTCGATCATCCGACCGCGGAGGCGCTCACCCGGGAGCTCGAGGCTCGGCTGATCGGCAGCGCTGCGGCTCCGCAGCCGACCCGACCGACGCGGACTCGCGGGGACGACGAGCTGATCGCGATCGTAGGGATGGCCTGCAGGTACCCGGGCAGGGTGTACTGCCCGGACGACCTGTGGCGACTCGTCCGCGACGGCAACGACGCCGTGGGGCCCTACCCCCGCAACCGAGGCTGGAATCTCGACGACGTCTACCACCCCGACCCCGACCGCAGCGGCACGACGTACATGAGCGAAGGCGGATTCCTCTACGACGCCGACGAATTCGACGCCGCGTTCTTCGGCATCAGCCCGCGCGAGGCGATCGCGATGGACCCGCAGCACCGGCTGCTCCTGGAGAGCGCCTGGGAAGCGTTGGAACAGGCCGGGATCCCACCGAATTCGCCCGGACTCACCGACACCGGGGTGTACGTCGGGCTGATGGGGGGCGACTACGGGTTCTCTCTGATGACTCAGCGCACTGTCGACGCCGAGGGCTATCTGATGACCGGGACCAGCAACAGCGTGGCGTCCGGCCGGATCTCCTACACCCTCGGCTTCACCGGTCCCGCAGTCACCGTCGACACCGCCTGCTCGTCGTCGCTGGTGGCCGTGCATCTCGCGGCGCGGGCGCTGCGCGACGGCGAATGCGCGCTCGCGCTGGCCGGCGGGGCGACGGTGATGGCCACTCCCGGCGTGCTGATCGAGTTCAGCCGCCAGCGGGGGCTCGCCCCGGACGGACGGTGCAAGCCGTTCTCCGACCGGGCAGACGGCACCGGGCTCGCCGAGGGCGCGGGAATGGTGGTGCTGGAGCGACTCGGCGACGCCCGGCGCAACGGCCACCGGGTACTGGCGATCGTCCGCGGATCGGCGGTCAACCAGGACGGGGCCTCCAACGGATTGACCGCCCCGAACGGGCCGTCCCAGGAGCGGGTGATCCGCCGGGCACTCGCCGACGCCGCGCTCGGCCCCGCCGACATCGACGCCGTGGAGGCACACGGCACCGGCACGACGCTCGGTGACCCCATCGAGGCGCAGGCGCTGCTGGCCGCCTACGGGCACGGTCGGGCGGGGCAACCGCTGTGGCTCGGCTCGGTCAAGTCGAACATCGGCCATGCCCAGGCGGCGGCGGGGGTGGCCGGCGTGATCAAGATGGTGATGGCGATGAGGCACGGGGTGCTGCCGCCGAGCCTGCACAGCGACGCCCCGACCCGGCACGTCGATTGGCCCGCCGGCGAGGTCTCCCTGCTCGCCGAACCGGTGGCGTGGCCGGACACCGGACGGCCCCGTCGCGCGGGGGTCTCGTCGTTCGGCATCAGCGGCACGAACGCGCACGTGATCCTCGAGCAGCCACCCGGTGCCGCACCGACCGAGGTGGCGCCCCGATCCGCAACGCCGCTCATCTGGGTGATCTCCGGAAAGACCGGTGATGCGCTGCGTGCGCAGGCCGCCCGGTTGGCCGAGTTCCTCGACAGTGACGAGTTCGTCTCGCAGAGCGGGGACGACGCTCCGGATCTCGCCGACCTCGCATACTCTCTGGCAACCACCCGATCCGGCTTCTCCCACCGCGCCGCGGTGATCGGCGAAACCCGGGCCGACCTACGCGAGGGCCTGGCCCGCATCGTCGCGGGGCGACCGGGCGGCAACGTTGTCGCCGGGACGAGCACCCGCGGCAAGACGGCCTTCATGTTCACCGGCCAGGGTGCGCAACGGATCGGGATGGGGCGCGGCCTCTACGATGCCTACCCGGTGTTCGCGGCGGCCCTGGACGACGTGTGTTCCGCATTCGACGCGCACAGGGAAATTCCGCTGCGGCAGGTGATCTGGGGTGACACCGAGGGGGGTGCCGCGAAACTCGACAGCACCGAATACACCCAACCGGCGCTGTTCGCGGTCGAGGTCGCGCTCTGCCGGCTGCTGTGGGAGTGGGGCATCACCCCCGACTATCTGATCGGCCATTCGATCGGAGAGATCACCGCCGCACACGTCGCGGGGGTGTTCAGCCTGCCCGATGCCGCCGCCCTGGTGGGGGAGCGCGGACGGTTGATGCAGTCGACCGAACCGGGCCGGATGATCGCCGTGCGCGCACGCGCGGGAGATGTCGTGACGCGAATCGATGGCCGGGTCGATCTCGCGGCGGTCAACGGCGCCGAATCGGTGGTCCTCGCGGGCGGCGAACGCGACGTGCACGCGGTCGCCTCCGAACTGTCCGCGGCCGGCATGACGACCACGAGCCTGCGGGTCGAGCGGGCCTTCCATTCCACCCTGATGGAACCCATCCTCGGGCAATTCGCCACCGTCGTGTCGAACCTGACCCCACAGTCGCCGAAGATGCCGGTCGTCTCCAACGTCACCGGGCGCCTCGCGACCGTCGACGAACTCGGGTCGGCGGACTACTGGACCCGGCACATCCGGCAACCGGTGCGATTCCACGACGGCATTCGCGCCCTCGACGAACTCGGCGTCACCCGTTGTGTCGAAGTCGGTCCCGGCGCGGCCCTGGCCACACACGCGGCCGAGATCGTCCCGAACGCGATCGCGACACTGCCCGGACACGGAGACGAGACCCACGAGATCATCGAAGCGGTCGCCGCCGCCTACGTGCAGGGCATCACGATCGACTGGGATCGGGTGCTGCCCGGTCGTCGCCGGGTGGACCTGCCCACCTACGCATTCCAGCGTCGTTCCTTCTGGCCGTCGGCGCCTGCGCGAAATCCCGGCGATCCGACGGAGTTGGGGCTGAGCCCGGCGGATCATCCGCTGCTCGGCGCCGCGGTGACACTCGACGACGACGCGACGTTGTACACCGGACAGCTCTCGCTCGAGCGGGATACCTGGCTCGTGGCACCGCCCGCCGACGACGGCGACCCGCCGTCGACCGATGGCCCGCGGACGGTGTCACCGGCGGTGTTGGTCGAACTCACCTTGCATGTCGCCCGACGAGCCGGTCTCGACCACATCGACGAACTCACCCTGCACCGCCCGCTGATCCTCCCGTCGTCGGGGACGGCATCGATTCGGGTGCTCGTGTCGCCGGCCGGCAACCCCGACACTCGCACCGTCACCATCTCGTCGAACCCGGGGGAGACCGACGGCGCGGACACCTGGATTCCGAACGCCTCGGCGACGATCGACGACGTCGTCGCCGGGGCACCGCCGCGCGTCCCGGGCGACGCCGAGGCCGAAGTGCACCTCGACGAAGGCACCGACACCAGCGGTTTCGGTATCCATCCGCAGCTGCTGCACGCGGCGCTCGAGCCGGTTCTCGGGCGGGACGGCTGGCCGCTGACCTGGTCGGGAATCCGGCTGCACACCGTCGGTGCGGAGGCGGTGTCGGTGCGGTTCGCGCCGAGCGAGGACGGCCGGTATCGCGTCGTCACCACCGGCCCCGGAGGGGGACCGGTGCTGACGGTCGATGCGCTGCGGGTGGTGCCGAGGGCGGTCGCCGCGGACGGGGCAGCCCGTGCGGCGCCCCGGCGACTGCACCGGCTGACCTGGGTTCGGGTGGAGGGTGCCTCATCCGAGCGGCCCCGCGGTCCGGTGGCGGTCCTCGGTGCCGAGGGGGCGGGTGACCGGGGCCTCGGCGCGGCGCTGCCGCGCTATCCCGACGTGGGGGCCCTGCGCACCGCGATGGAGTGCGGGCCGGGCGACGACGATCGGCGTCCGTGGACGGTGCTGGTCGGGTGCCGCACCGAGGGCGAGCACGGTCCGGACGCGACCCACGAACTGTGCGCGCGGGTGCTGCGGCTGCTGCAGGAGTGGCTGGACGAGGACGCTGTCGCCGACAGCCCGCTGGTGATCGTCACCCGCAACGCGATGGTCACCGACGACGGGCAGGACCGGGACGCTCGCGCCGACCTCGCGGCCGCGGCGGTGTGGGGCCTCGTGGGCTCCGCGCAGAACGAGAACCCGGGCCGGTTCCTGCTGATCGACCTCGACGACGAGTCGGACGCCGAGGCCGTGCTCACCTCGGCATCGGCAAGCGGGGAACCGCAATTGGCGGCCCGGCACAACCTCCTGTATGCGCCTCGGTTGCGGCGTATGCGCGCCGTCGACGAGTCGGGATCGCCCCTCGATCCCCGCGGCACCGTTCTCGTCACCGGCGGCACCGGCACGGTCGGATCGTTGGTGGCGCGCCACCTGGTGACCGAGCACGGGGCCCGGAATCTGGTGTTGACCAGCCGCCGCGGACCCGACGCCGAGGGCTGCGGCCGGCTGCGCCGCGAACTCGGCGGCATGGGGGCCGAGGTGAGCATCGTCGCCTGCGACACCTCCGACGAGTCGGCAGTCGCCGGATTACTGGCCCGGATACCGTCCGAGCACCCACTGACGGCGGTGATCCACGCGGCCGGAGTGCTCGACGACGGCACCCTGGCGTCGCTCACCCCCGAACGTCTCGACGCGGTGCTGCGGCCGAAGGTGGACGCAGCCTGGCACCTGCACCGGCTGACCGCGAAATGCGACGTGCGAGCCTTCGTCATGTTCTCGTCGCTCGCCGGCATCCTGGGAGCCCCCGGGCAGGCGAACTACGCGGCCGCGAACATGTTTCTCGACGCTCTCGCCCATCACCGCCGCGCCCTCGGGCGGCCCGCCCTCTCGATCGCGTGGGGGATGTGGGCACCACCGAGCGCCATGACCGACAACCTCGGTGCGATCGATCTCGTCCGGGCACGCCGCAGCGGATTGGTACCGATGACCGCTGCCGACGGGCTGGCGCTCTTCGACAGCGCGTTGACCGCCGGTGCCCCCGCTCTGGCGGCCGCTCGGTTCGACCCCTCCGGTTCGGCCGCCCCCCACGTTCCGGCCCCGATGCGTGGTCTGATCCGGGAATCGCGCCCGCGCGCCGCGGGGTCGGATCCGGTCGGGACCGGATCGACGGCGTCCGGGCCGGCGGAGTGGGCGCAGCGCCTCGCCGACCGGTCGATTCCCGAACAGCGACACCTGATGCTCGACCTGGTACGGGCCGGCGCCGCCGCCGTACTCGGCTACGACGCCTCGGACTCGGTCGACCCGGACCAGGCGTTCAAGGAACTCGGCTTCGACTCGCTGGCGGCTGTTGCGCTCCGCAACCATCTCGGTGCCGTCACCGGGCTGCGGTTGCCGCCGACCATGGTGTTCGACCACCCGAGCCCGCGTGCCGTCGCCGAGTTTCTGCGAGCCGAACTCATTCCGGACCCGGTGTCGGTTGCCCTCGCCGATGTCGACCGGCTTCGGGCGACCATCGCCGAGCTCGGCGAAGACAGCGCGGCGCGGTCGGCGATCGCGCAGCGGTTGGGGAACCTGCTGGCCGAAGTTGCTGCGGCCGACGATACCCATGCCGATCCCGTCGGCAGGATTCGTGCCGCGACCAGCGAGGAGATCCTCGACATGATCGATCGCGGTCTGTGAACCGAAGAGGTGCCGAGCGTTGCGCGCACAGCGTCGGGGTCGGGACCGGCGCTCCGGTACCCGCTTCTCGGATGAAGCCGGGTGCACAAGCCCGAACGAGGCGTCCACGTCGGCCCGGCGGGTGAAGCACACGGTCCGGTCTGCGGCGGAGGGGTGCGGTAAGGGCATGCGACACAGGAGGACAGCGAGATGACATCACATGCGAACACCACGCCGATTCCGCCCGGTATCGAGGTGCCGGGCGAGGTCCGGACCCGGTTGGGCACGTTGCGGTTCTTCGACGGGTTCCCCGACGATGCGACGACCCGGACGCTGTTCGACAACCTGGACTTCCAGCGGGCGGTGCAGGCGTACCTGCTGGGGCTGGCCCCGGTGGCCGTGGCGGCGATGCGCCGGGCGCTGGTGCAGTGGGGGCCGGCGAACTCCACGCTGGTGATGTGGGAGGACCTGGTCCACCCGCGCTTCATTGGGCTGGTGTACAACACGAGCACCTCGTACAACTACGCCTGGCTCGACCTGCACGACGGGCCCGTCGTCGTCGAGGTGCCCCCGAAGGTGTACGGCGCCGCGATCGACTCCTGGTGCCGGTGGGTGATCGACGTCGGCATCACAGGACCCGACCAGGGCCAGGGCGGCCGCTTCCTGTTCGTGCCCCCGGGCTACGACGGCGAGGCCCCGGACGGCGATTTCGTGGTGCGGTCACGCACCTACGGCGTCTGGGTGGGCTGGCGGGGCTTCCGGGACGAGCGCGGCGACCCGCAGCCGGCGGTGGAGATGATCAAGAACCGCACCCGGATCTACCCGATCGCCCAAGCCGACGACCCGTCCCCGACGCGATTCGTCAACGTCTCGCCCGAGCCGATGTGCGCGGTCGCCCCGGCCGACCACCGCTTCTGGGAGCTTCTCGACGAGGTGGTGCAGTCCGAGCCGCCGGAGTCGGCCGACCCGCTCACCCTGGGGATGTTCGCGTCGGTCGGGATCCGGCAGGACAGGCCGTTCGACCCCGACGAGCGGATGCGCGCGATCCTCGCCGAAGCGGCCATGGTCGGGGACGCGACTGCTCGTGCCCTGACCTACCGGTTCCGTCAGCAGGGGGCGTATTTCTACCCCGGCAGCGCATGGCGCTCCGGCTTCCTCGGCGGCTACTCCTGCACGGAAGACGGGGTTCTGCTGCTCGATTCCGCCGCCCAGCTCTACTTCGTGTACGGCAGCACAAGCCCGGCATGGGATCAGAAGATGGTCGGGACCGGGTCGCAGTACGCCAACGTCTTCGTCGATGCCACCGGCGCGCCGTTCGACGGCGGCCGCACCTACCGGCTGCACGTGCCCCCGAACGTACCGGTGAACAACTTCTGGTCGATCCTGGTCTACGACACCCAGACCCGTTCGATGCTGCAGACCGATCAGCAGTGGCCGTCGGTGACCAGCCAGGACGCGGACGTGACCACCAATGAGGACGGCTCCGTCGACGTCTGTTTCGGACCCGAACCGCCCGCCGAGGGCCACAGCTGGGTCCAGACCCTGCCCGGCAAGGGCTGGTTCGCGATGTTCCGCCTCTATGGGCCGCTGGAACCATGGTTCGACAAGACCTGGAGGCTCCCGGACATCGAACCGGTCGGGTAACCCTAGCCGAGGTGCTTGAGGTGCTCCGTGAGCATATCGGGAAGGTGATGTCCTTCACTGAGGAGCCTGCGGCCGAGGAATGCCAGGTCAGCATCGGAAAGTGGGACGCCTCATTCTGACCGCTGGACGCGCGAGTACCGCCCTTCGCAACCCTCTTCCCTGATAGCCCATCCGCTTGCAGCCTGGACGTTTACGGCGTCGGCGAGACGGCTCCCGGGGACGACTCCCAGGAATGGTCCTGTAACGGCCGGTGTCACTTCGTGATAGTCCTAGCGAACCACTTGGTCCGCTCCAATACGAGGGCAGGCCTCCACCGAATGGACGAAGGCATGACACAGCCGCCCCCATACCCTCATCCCGACCAGCCACCTACAGGGGCGCAACAGCCGTATGGGACGGCATCGCAAGGCTATGGGTACCCTCAACAGCCTTACGGCTATCCCGGTAATCCTGGAACTGTGCCAGGTTACGGAGCCTTTCAGGTCCCGCCTTCGCAGCCGGGGAAGCGGAAGAAGTCGAAATGGCCTTGGGCTGTGCTGGCATGCCTTGTGGTTTTCATCCTCAGCGTCCAGTCGTGCAGTGGAGGTGACTCCACCTTGAGCTCCAGCCGATCCTCAGTCGTGGATAGCGGCGCGATGACCACACAGCCGGAGGACCCCGCCAAGCTCGATCCGGTCTCCTATCAGGAAATCTCGGAGCGGGACTTTGCTCTGCTGGTGAAAGACCCGGATGCTTTTAGGGGACGGAAGATCGTCGTCTACGGCCGGGTGACCCAGTTCGACTCAGCCACCGGCACCGACCGCTTCCGAGCCGACACCGCCGCCGTCCTGCAGGACAGCCCGTACGACTACGACCAGAACACCGCCCTCGAGGCCGACCAATCCGCGTTGGTGGCCAACGTGGTCGAGGACGACATCGTCAAGATGTACGTCGAGGTGGACGGGTCGTACTCTTACGACACCCAGATCGGGGGCCGCACCACCGTGCCGAAGTTCACCGTAAACATCATTGAGCTATTGCCGACCGGCCCATCCTCCACACCGCGCATGACCAACCCCGTTCCCTCCTCGACGGTCAGCGCACCCCGCACGGCGGCACAACTGCCGACTGTTCCCGGTACCGACGCGCAGGGATTCATCGGTGTTCCGGGGGGACGCTGCAACTACACCAACCTGGCGGTACTCATCGGTCGTACCCCGCAGTCGCTGGTCGTCATCTGCGAGACCGGGGTCGGTCGGCTGTACTACAAGGGGGTACGGCTCAGCGACGGGGCCCCCATCGAGATCGACGATCCGGTCCGCACCGAACTCGGGTACGTCGTGACAAACGACGGCGTGCAGTACTGGATCGACCGGGACGCACTCATCATCACCCGAGGAGGTACGCAACTGGCCGACGAACCGATGCTGCAGTACTGGGCACGCTGAAGGCGAAGACGCGGTGGCCGCGGGGTTTCGAGCGACGAAAGGGGGAGTTTGGCGGCAACGGCCGGCGGTGAGGGACCCATTCCCCATCGTCGCCCTGGCCGGCGCCAAGCTGGATCTGTGTCGACAGCGCATCCAGCAGCACACCCGCGGGCACCGGGGCCGATCGGGGGATCCGCTCTACGGCGTCCGCCGCACCGCCCGCACCCGGCAGGAGTTGCTCAGCGACCGGAAACGCCGACGTCTCGAGGCGTGGTCGTCGACGATCGGCACCGGCCGTTCGCGGTCACGTGGCGGGTCTACCAGGACGTCATCGACGCCTACGCCGACCACGACCGTCGGCGTGGCAGGACGGAACTGACCCGGGTGATCGACACGATCCGCTCCGGTCTCCCGGACGGTCTCGATGAACTCGCTCAGCTCGGGCGCACGCTGCATCGGCGCAGGGCCGATGTGCTGGCGTACTTTGAGTACCGGGCCTCGAACGGGCCGACCGAGGCGATCAACGGCCGGCTCGAAGGGCTACGTCGGCACGCTCTCGGATTCCGCAACCTTCTCCATTATCGGATCCGGTCGTTGCTGCACTGCGGCAACCTCACCCACGCGATCGATGCACTCCAAGTCCGGAAGAGCCCGAAATGCCCAGTTCTGGGCGGTCTTCTTCCGCAATCTATGTGCACTCGCTGTCGCCTGGACGTTGGCGGACCTGGACGCACTGGGTGAGGTGCAGGTGGCGGCCGCGTCGGACTTCCGGGATTGGGGGACGACGTGAGCGCGGCGGTTGGCGTGGGCGAATCTGTCGACGATGGCCCAGGGCGCGTCCCGGCTGCTCGATGCAGCGATCGCGGACGCGAGGCCGCGGGCGGTCGCGTCCCTCACCAACCGCGCTCGCGCCACTCGTGGAGATGCGGACGCTCGGCGCCCAGGGTGGTGTCCTTGCCGTGGCCGGGGTAGATCACCGTGTCGTCACCGAAGCGGCCGAAGATCTTGGTGTCGACGTCGTCGTACAGCGAGGTGAACTTCTCGGCGTCCGCGGTCTTGCCCAGGCCGCCGGGGAAGAGGGAGTCACCGGTGAAGATGTGGTGCCGTCCGGTGCCGGCCTCGGTGAGGACCAGCGCGATCGAGCCGGGGGTGTGCCCGGACAGGTGGATCACCTCGAGACCGAGCTCGCCGACGGCGACGGTGTCGCCTTCCATGAGCAACCGATCGGGCGTGACCGGGAGCTGCTCGGCGTCGAGCGGGTGCGCCGCCGTGGGAACCCCGGTCGACGCCGCGACCGCCTCGAGGCCCTGCCAGTGGTCCCAGTGCTGGTGGGTCGTGACGATCAGCTCGAGTTTCGGGGCGTGCTCGGCGAGGAACCGGGTCAGCAACTCCGGCTCGTTCGCTGCATCGAGGAACACAGATCTGCCGGTGGCGGAATCCGTGACCAGGTACGTGTTGTTGTCCATGGGTCCGACGGACAGCTTGACGATGGTCGCGCCGGGCACGGTGCGGCGCTGCGCGGGACCGCCGGGGGTGACCTCGCCGGTGTAGTCGTCGTCGATGACCAAGGGCTGCTGCGACATGTGAGGCACGTTACCGCCGAGGCCCGTCGCCCGCGTGCGCGGCGGTCGGGAACCGGAACGTGTCGGTGGGCGCGCCTACCATGGTCCAGGGCCGAGTTGCGCGACGTGACGTCGGTGAATCGAGATGCGACCGGATCCGACCGTCCAGGGGATCCGACGAGGAGGGACGTGGCGTGGCGGATCGCCTGATCGTGCGTGGCGCGCGGGAGCACAACCTGCGGGGGATCGACCTGGACCTGCCGCGTGACAGCCTGATCGTCTTCACCGGCCTGTCCGGGTCGGGCAAGTCGAGCCTGGCGTTCGACACGATCTTCGCCGAGGGGCAGCGCCGTTACGTCGAGTCGCTGTCCGCCTACGCACGCCAGTTCCTCGGCCAGATGGACAAACCCGACGTCGACTTCATCGAGGGCCTGTCGCCGGCGGTGTCCATCGACCAGAAGTCCACCAACCGGAACCCGCGCTCGACGGTGGGCACCATCACCGAGGTCTACGACTATCTGCGCCTGCTCTACGCCCGCGCAGGCACGGCGCACTGCCCGCAGTGCGGGGAGCAGATCGCCCGGCAGACGCCGCAGCAGATCGTCGACCAGGTCCTCGACATGGAGCAGGGCACCCGGTTCCAGGTGCTCGCCCCGGTCGTGCGCACCCGCAAGGGGGAATTCGTCGACCTGTTCGAGCAGCTGACCGTGCAGGGGTACGCCCGCGTGCGGGTCGACGGAGTGGTCTATCCCCTCACCGATCCGCCGAAGCTGAAGAAGCAGGAGAAACACGACATCGAGGTGGTCGTCGACCGCCTCGCGGTCAAGGCGAGCGCCAAGCAGCGGCTCACCGATTCGATCGAGACCGCGCTGCGCCTGGCGGAGGGCATCGTCGTCCTCGACTTCGTGGACCGGGACGAGAACGCCGCCGACCGCGAGCGTCGCTTCTCCGAGACGCTCGCCTGCCCGAACGGGCACCCCCTGTCCATCGACGAACTCGAACCCCGGTCCTTCTCGTTCAACTCCCCGTATGGCGCCTGCCCCGAATGCACCGGCCTCGGCATCCGCAAGGAGGTCGACCCGGAGCTCGTCGTGCCGGACCCGGAACTCAGCCTCGAGGACGGTGCGATCGCGCCCTGGTCGATGGGGCAGACCTCCGAGTACTTCACCCGGCTGCTGTCCGGGCTCGCCGACATCATGGGCTTCGAGATGTCCACCCCGTGGAACAAGCTGCCGGCCAAGGCCCGCAAGGCCATCCTCGAGGGCAGCCCGGAACAGGTCCACGTCCGCTACAAGAACCGGTACGGCCGGACACGGTCGTATTACGCCGAGTTCGAGGGCGTGATGCCGTTCCTGCACCGCCGGCTCGAACAGACCGAGTCCGAGCAGATGAAGGAACGCTACGACGGGTACATGCGGGAGATCCCGTGCCCCACGTGCGAGGGCGCGCGGCTGCGTCCGGAGATCCTCGCGGTGACGATCGCCGCGGGCGAGCACGGACACAAGTCCATCGCCGAGGTCTCCGACCTGTCCATCGCCGAGTGCGCCGAGTTCCTGAACGCCCTGACCCTCGGGGCGCGGGAGGAGGCCATCGCAGGGCAGGTGCTCAAGGAGATCCAGGCGCGTCTCGGGTTCCTGCTCGACGTGGGACTCGAATACCTCACCCTGTCCCGCGCGGCCGGCACCCTGTCCGGCGGGGAGGCACAGCGCATCCGCCTCGCCACCCAGATCGGCTCGGGCCTGGTCGGTGTCCTGTACGTCCTGGACGAGCCGTCCATCGGCCTGCACCAGCGCGACAACCGCCGGCTCATCGAAACCCTCACGCGGCTGCGTGATCTCGGCAACACCCTGATCGTCGTCGAGCACGACGAGGACACCATCCGCGCGTCCGACTGGGTCGTCGACATCGGGCCGTACGCCGGCGAGCACGGCGGTCGCGTCGTGCACACCGGCCCCTACAAGGAACTGCTCGAGTGCACCGAGTCGCTCACCGGCGCGTACCTGTCCGGACGTCAGCGGATCGAGGTGCCGGAGCAGCGCCGGCCGGTGGACCGCAAGCGTCAGGTCACCGTCGTCGGCGCCCGCGAGAACAACCTGCGCGGCATCGACGTGGCCTTCCCGCTCGGCGTGCTCACCTCCATCACCGGTGTCTCCGGATCCGGCAAGTCGACCCTGGTCAACGACATTCTCGCGACGGTCATGGCCAACAAGCTCAACGGCGCGCGGCAGGTGCCCGGCCGGCACACCCGCGTCAACGGGCTCGACCAGCTCGACAAGCTCGTGCAGGTGGACCAGTCGCCGATCGGCCGTACCCCGCGGTCGAATCCGGCCACCTACACGGGCGTGTTCGACAAGATTCGCACCCTGTTCGCCGCGACCACCGAGGCGAAGGTGCGCGGCTATCAGCCGGGCCGGTTCTCGTTCAACGTCAAGGGCGGCCGATGCGAGGCCTGCTCGGGTGACGGCACGCTCAAGATCGAGATGAACTTCCTGCCCGACGTGTACGTGCCGTGCGAGGTGTGCCACGGGGCCCGCTACAACCGCGAGACCCTCGAGGTGCACTACAAGGGCAAGACCATCGCCGAGGTGCTGGACATGCCCATCGAGGAGGCCGCCGAGTTCTTCGAGCCGGTCACCTCGATCCACCGCTACCTGCGCACCCTTGTCGACGTCGGCCTCGGATACGTGCGCCTGGGCCAGCCGGCCCCGACGCTCTCGGGGGGCGAGGCGCAGCGCGTCAAGCTCGCCGCGGAGCTGCAGAAGCGGTCGACGGGCCGCACCGTGTACGTGCTGGACGAGCCGACCACCGGTCTGCACTTCGAGGACATCCGCAAGCTGCTCGGCGTGATCAACGGGCTCGTCGACAAGGGCAACACGGTGATCGTGATCGAACACAATCTCGACGTGATCAAGACGGCGGACTGGATCATCGACATGGGCCCCGAAGGGGGCTCCGGCGGCGGCACCGTCGTCGCGCAGGGCACGCCCGAGGACGTCGCGGCGGTCGAGGGCAGCTACACCGGCACGTTCCTGCGCGAGGCGCTCGCCGAGTCCGTCGCCCAGGAGCCCGCGCCCGCCCGCAAGCCGGCGCGCAAGCGCGCGCCGCGGAAGGTGGCGGCCGCGAGCTGACCTCGGCGCCGACGCGCCGCGGACCGCGAAGGGGGATGGGGTGGCACGGACGTTCTCCGGTGGTCGTGTCCGCGGGATCGTCGCCGCGCTCGTGACGGCGATGCTGCTCACGGCCGGGGTTGCGGCGGCCCGGCCCGCAGGCAGCGAGGCGGACCCGCCGGGCACCGTCGTCCGGGTCGATCCGTTGCCGCGGCAGTGGTGGCTGCCGGGTGCGTCCGCCGCGTCGGTGCTCACCTACCGCACCACCGGACCGCGCGGGGTGCCGGCCCTGAGCACCGGCGCGGTCTTCGTGCCGTCGGGCGCCGCGCCCACCGGCGGCTGGCCGGTGGTGTCGTGGGGACACGGCGCGGTCGGAATCGCGGACCGGTGCGCCCCCACCGTCGACGGCCGCATCGACAACGGATACCTGGCGCACTGGCTCGCCCAGGGATACGCGGTCGTCGCCACCGACTACCCCGGTCTCGGCAGCCCCGGCCTCC
>NZ_WVTE01000208.1:0-279 GCF_009939605.1 Rhodococcus sp. YH1
GGGTTCGAGCCAGGCCCGAGCCCGCTCGAGCAGCATGCCGAGTTCGACGTCGGTGTGGGCGGAGCCGAGGTGTTTGACGATCTCCTGCCGGCCGCCCACGTAGCGGGCGATCTGCACGGCTGTGGCCCCGGACTTGGTGCGCACCTTCCTGACAAACACCACTCGCCGAGCCTAGAACCAGAGCCGTTAGTGCGTGAAATCAGAGACCGATCCCGACGAGAACCAGCAGGTCACAGACGTGAGCCGTCGATCATCCCGAAAACGTGAGCCAACTCGGGT
>NZ_WVTE01000021.1:0-18710 GCF_009939605.1 Rhodococcus sp. YH1
ACGCTGCGCACCACGTCGGGGCCGGTGACGAAGATGCGGGCCTCGGGCGCCATGATGACGATGTCGGTGAGTGCGGGGCCGTAGGCGGCGCCGCCCGCCGCGAAGCCGAGAACCACGGAGATCTGGGTCGGCTGACATGGACGATTCAGGACGGATCTCGAACGCGGATGTCGCACCCATCTGCGGCAACTGCGGCACCGTCAACGCGGCGAATGCCGAATTCTGTGTTCGCTGCGGACGGTTCGTCGGGTTCGAGTCGGGATCGGGCACCCATGAGGGGCGCACACTTACGTCCCAGATCCCGGTGGTGACGTCCTGGAGTCCACCGGATCGGGCTACCGGTTCGGACGTTCGAAGTGCTGCCCCCTCCGCCCCGAGCCGGAGCTCCGCCGGCGGTCACGGTGAGGCGCGTCCTCCCCGCGTCGAGATCGTCACTCCGGAGCTGACGATCGATCCGGAAGGGGGTGGCACGTTCGATCTGCGGGTGCACAATACCTCCACGATCGTCGATCGCTTCCGGGCGGTGCCGCTCGATGCTCCGGGCTGGTTGAAGCTGACGCATCCCGCGATCGCCCTCTATCCCGACGAGGAGAAGCCGGCCACGATCAGCGTCGTGATCGATGCACCCAGATGGCCTGCCGCTCAGAGGTTCACGCTGCCGATCCGAGTACATTCGGACGAGGATCCTGACGCCGCCATCGACGTCGCTCTGGCGTTGACGGTGCCACCGATCGGCGACCCCGCTCAGCTCCACGTCGAACCGGAGCGGGTCAGGCTCCGGGACGGGACATCGGCGAAGGTCGAGCTGAAGGTCGACAATCGAAGCAGCAACTATCCTCAACGTTTCGAGTTGAGCGGTTCGGACGCCGAGGATCTCCTCGAATTCGAGTTCTCCGCCGACGTCATCGAAGTTCCTCCGGGGGAGACGGTTCCGATCGGACTCGCCGTCCTCGTGCCACCACCGGAGGCCGGTTCGGCACGGTCGTATCGCGCCACGATCCGCGGTGCGAACGATCAGGCCGAGATCGAGACGCATCTGACGATCGAACAAGAGGTGTCGGCACTGCAGCTGCGGCTCGAACCGAGCACCCTCAAGGCCGCCGACGCGCCCTACGGGCAGGGATGGCTGATCATCGACAACCGCAAAGGTGGCGTCGACCGACATGTCCGGCTCTCCGGTCGAGACCCGGAAGGATCGGTCCGGGTTTTGTTCTATGTAGCAAAGATCGATGTCCGCGCCGGATCCGAGAGCCGGGTCGGCATCCGCGCCCAACTCGTTGCTCCCCGGAAGGAAGCCGAAACCAGCAAACCCTTCACGGTCGTCGCGACCGACGGCACCAGTGAGGCAACCGTAGACGGAACCCTGATACACACGACCTCGCCGAATCCGATCGCCACAGCCGAAATCCGACTCGAACCCGAGCAGATCACGGTCAAGGACCGCACACACGGTCGCTGCCGTGTAGCGGTGGACAACACCCGTGGATCGCAACCACTGAAAGTGCGGCTGAACGGTTCCGATCCGGAACGCGCCGTCGGATTCGAATTCGAGGCGTGGGCACTCGAAGTGCCGCCGGGCGGGGTGTCGCGGGTCGCGATGACGGTCTCCGCTCCACCACCGCCGGGCGGAGAGACGGTCTCCCGGGAGATCCGGGTCGTGGCAAGCAACGAGGACGGTTCCGTCAAGACCCAGGGCGCCTTCGTGCAGACAGCGTCCCCGGCGCCGATCACCCTCGCTCGGATACGGCTCGAGCCGGAACAGTTCACCGTGCACAACAGTTCGCGTGGACAGCTGCGTGTCGTGGTCGACAACAGGAGCAGGGCCTTGCCTCTCCGGGCGCGACTGGTGGGCCGCGACCCCGAAAACGCCGTCCAGTTCTCCTTCGACCCGCCGACGTTGAACATTCCCCCGGGGCAAGCCGGTTGGGCGAAGGTCACCGTCCGGGCGCCGCGTCCGCGAATGGGGCACGCCAAGGTCCGAAACCTCGAGGTGGGTGCCGAGGACGGCGGAATCGTCGTGGATGCCGGCGCCGTGCTCACCCAGACCTCGGACGACCTGCTTCCGCTGATCCGGATCGCCGCGACCCTCCTCGGAGGCCTGATCGCGCTGATCGGCGCGTTTCTCCCGTGGACGGGTGATGCACAGCAGGTTCCGCTGCTGACCGTGCGGCGGTTCCCCGGTATCGGCGACATCATGAGCGTCGCTACCGGAGACGACTACACCTACGTGACTCAACCCATCGCTCGGACGGTCGTGATCGTGCTCATCGCGCTCATGCTGATCGGCATCCTGCGTCCGAAGGGTGGCATGACCATCATTGCCGGCCTCGCTGCCATCGCTGTCACGATCGGATTCGCGGTCTACGCGGATGCGCAGTTCTCTGCGGCGCCCGGAGGAACCGGTTTGCCGCTCGTGGTGGTGGGGTGCCTCCTCGGATGCGTCGGCGGATTGTGCATCCGAAGTAGCGAATCGTGACGATCGGATCACCCGGCGGCGACGGATTCCGGCACGAGTCGGCCGAGCTTGCGGTATTCCTGACGCACCGCGGGTATGACATGTTCCATGCCGATCGCGCTGTTGCTCGCCGCCGCCAGGTAGGCGGCGGTGATGGCTGCGGAACGAATGTTGCCGCCCGACAACGTGAACGATCGGGCCAAGTAGTCCATATCGAGATCGTCGCTGCACGGTACCGGTGAGTCGAAACAATGCCGCCACAACGCCCGCCGTGCGTCCTCGTCGGGCGTCGGAAAGTCCACGATGGCGTCGAGCCGGCGGACGAATGCCTCGTCGAGGTTGGCGCGCAGATTGGTTGCGAGAACGGCGAGTCCGTCGAAGTTCTCCATGCGTTGCAGCAGATAAGCACTCTCGATGTTCGCGTAGCGATCGTGCGCGTCGCGTACTTCGCTCCTCTTGCCGAAGACGGCATCGGCCTCGTCGAACAGCAGCACGGCATTGACGCCACTCGCTTCCGCGAAGATGCGTTCGAGGTTCTTCTCCGTTTCGCCCACATACTTGTCCACCACCGCGGCCAGGTCCACCGAGTACAGGTCGAGACCGAGATCCCCGGCTATGACCTCGGCGGCCATGGTCTTGCCGGTGCCCGATTCACCTGCGAGGAGGGCGGTGACTCCACGCCCTCGTCCGCCACCGGGCCGCATCCGCCAGTCGGTGAGGACTCGTTCCCGATAGCGAGCACGAGCGGTGAGCTCGTGCAACTGGTCGACGACGCGGTGGGGGAGTACGAGATCATCCCAGCCGACCGAGGGTTCGATGCGCCGGGCGAGTCGCTCCAGCCCAGCCGCGTTCTGCGCCCGCGCTCCCTGGCACAGGTCTCGTCCGGTGAGGGTGCTGCCGGTCAGGCTCGCCGATATACGCGCCGAACGAACCGCACGTTCGATCTGTGCCGGACCCAGCACGAACTGGTTCGCGACCTCGGTGAGGGAGCCGTCGACGACGCTGTCCCCGGCTGCGACGGCCCAGAGGTGTGCTCGGTCCTCGGTCGACAGGCGCTCCGCATCGACCTGGAGCGGCACGCTGTCCGACCAGCGCGGATCCCAGGTGACGGTTCCGATCGCAACGACGGGTGCTGTCAGTTCGCACAACGCCCGGATGATCGCCGTGTGTGTGGCCAGCGCGTCCATGGGTGTCACGACTATCCCGGCTCCGCGTAGCATCGCTTCTCGGCCCAGCCCAACCACCGCGCGGGCCGGGTCGGGGTGCTCGAGCAGCCGGCTGGCGTCCACACACAGGGCGGAGCGACCTGCTGCCTCCAGGGCTGCAACGGCAACAGCAGGAGCGCCGGACCCGATGGACTCCCGGATGTAGGTGCAGTGCTGGCCTGTTCGTATCGTACGCGCGATCCGGCCGGACACGGGAGACTCGAAATGCCCTGCATCGAAAGGCAGATCGGCGATCTCCGGGTCGCAGCGATCGTCGCCGAGCAGATGCTGGGTCACACGATCCGGAACTCGCAGGCCCCGGGTGAGAAACGGGCGCTCCTCGTCCTCCACCAGTACGAGGCCGGTTTCGATCAGCGGCGCCCCTGCCGCCAATCGTGCGCGGTGCTCGGCTGTCATGGGGGACAGCTCGAGTAGTTCGAGGACCAGGCCGATCGTCGCCCTCCGCCGCGTGACGTCGTCGTTGAGGTAGCCGTAGAGACGTTCGAACCGCGAATTCAAGTCCGGCAGCATGCACATCAGCAACGCGTCGACATCGATGTCGGACAGCCCGGCGGACCGGGCAAGCCGACGCAGCCGCAGGTCGCCGCCCGCCGCTTCTGCCGCGTCGGCCCGGCGATCCAGTGCGATGCGAGCCACGCGGTCGGACTCCGGCGGGGGTGGAACCACGTCGAGCAACGCCACTGCGGATTCGTCGCTCAGATACAGGCCTCGGAAGGGGTCGTCGGGGGTTGGATCGTAACTGCGCCGATGGGTCACGACCATGCGGACGCGTGCCTCGATCAGGGCGCACCGGTCGAGCAGATCCCGCAGGTTGGCGTCCGAGTTCATTCGTTGCGTCCCTGCTTGCGGCGAGCCTTGCGCATGGTGATCGACGGACTCTCGCCGTCCGCCGGAGGTGCGTCCTCCGGCAAGGTCTCGAGGCCGGACGGGACGGGATTGGAGCCGTCCGGCGCCGGCGTGCGTCTGCGCTTCTGCTCACCAGGAACCGAGCCGTGTTTCCCTTCAGCGGACAGGCGCGGAGTGCGAAGGGCAGGTGAAGCGGCCGGGTGCACACGACCGGTAGGTGTGGGCATGCTGACGACGAGGTCGAGGGACGGTTTGAGTTCACCGCCGAGCGCTGTCCAGACGTCCGCGAACGATCGGTCTTCGGGCGGTGGCAGCGCGACGGCGACCGGAACAGGCATCCCGAGGTCGGCCAGCGAACCGGACAACAGGCTCCCCGGCAGTGCATCGTGCCGCAGGAAGCAGGTCAGCAACCGACCCAACAGGTGATGTTCGTCCTCGGGACGTTGGGTCCAGGCGGCCACGAGATAGGAGAGCTTGAAGTAGCGGGGAGGTAGATGCCGGGCGCGCACGAGCCCGTTGTCGTATTCGTTCACGAGGCCACGCTGGCGTCGGCGCAGGTCTTCCCTGATGTCGTACAGGTAGACGTCGACCGTCGGACCGGTGCGGCGGGCCGCCCAGTCCTTGGTCGGTGCGTCGAAGACGACATCAACCTCCGCGTCATCGATCGCCTCGTGCTCGATCAGCTGGCGGAGAGCTGCATCGACATCGGATATCACGGCGACCACCGGCCTCAGATCAGTCCCTCGCGGACGGCATATGCCACGGCGTGCGATCTGTTGCGGAGCTGCAGCCGGGTGGTGATGTCGTGCAGGACGTTCTTGACCGTGCGCTGGCTGTAGCAGAGCTTCTGCGCGATCTCAGAGGTGTCGTGTCCGTCGGCCACCAGACGCAGAACCTGGACCTCGCGTTCGGAGAGTCCCGAGAATCGCAATCCGCGCGGCGTCAGTACCTGTCGCTGCAGGGCACCGACCTGGCCGAGCAGGCGGCCGAGAAGGTCAGGAGGAACGACCCCGTCCCCGGCGATGACGCGCTGGACGGTGCGGACCAGCAGGTCGGGTGTCGCGTCACTACGGCGGAGCAGGCCGCTGATACCGCCCTCTGCCGCGGCGACGAGCGTGGAGTCGTCGATGACACGCAGGACGAGGATCACTCGCGGCGAGAAGCCGCGCTGGAGGGCGTGGAGGGTCCGCATGGCGGCGTCGTCGAGAACGTCAGCGGCGAGGATGGCGACCTCCGCGGATTCCGGATCGGTGTCGACGACGGCCACCTCGCTCCGCATGCGCAGCTGACTGACTACTCCGGCCCGGAGTATCGAGTCGTCGGCGTATACGTAAACAGGCACTCGGGGTTGCATCTCTTGCTCCCGGGGGAGGTGTGAATGGGCAACAACAAGTGTCCGGACGGCGCTCAACATCGGCTCAACGGGCGAATCGGAACGCTCAACACGGTGGACGTCCATTGCCCGGACCGAACGAGATCCCCAGGAATCGCTTCGGAGGTCGAATTACCCGTGAGGCGGCTCGAAGGGGAACGAATTGCGGTCACCGCCGGTGCGGTGCGTAGGCTCACCGGCACACAATGTGCGGCAGATGCGGATCTACAGCGGGTCGAAGCTGATGTTCTGCCGCGGCGTGCCGCCGGCGGACAGTGCGTAGAGGGTGGTCTTGATCATCGACGGGGACCCGGCGATCTGGATCTGCCGATCGGCCCAGGAGCCGAACTGTGAGACCACCTTTCCCAGCTTGCCGTGCAGGGTCCGGTGCAGGCCCGGCGGCGGATCTTCCACGGGAACCGGGTGCCACCACGGGTTCTCGGTCTCCTCCACGACGGGCACGACCGTGAGCCACGGATTGGTGGTGGCCAGCTGCCACAGCGTCTGCAGGTCGTAGAGGTCGCAGGGGTACTTGCCGCCGAAGAACAGGTGCACGCGCGGGTTGTCGCCCCGCATGCCCATCTCCATCAGTTGCGCCCGCAGCGGCGCGAGGCCTGTGCCGGAGGCGATCATCAGCACGTCCTCGCCGCTGTCGCGGTCGACGTGCAGCCCCCCGAGCGGGGGTCCGATCACCCAGCGGTCGCCGACGGCGGTGTCGCCGACCAGTGCCGGGCTGACCCAGCCGCCGGACACGCGACGGACGTGGAACTCGATCTGGCCGTATGGGTTCGGGGGGATTGCCGCCGACAGGTACCGCCACATGTGCGGCCGCTGCGGGATCTGCACGCTCATGTACTGCCCGGCGTGGTACGGGATGGGCGAGTCCGTCTCGAGCCGGATGATCGCCAGGTCGGGCAGCACCCGTTCGTGGCCGACGACGGTGGCGCCCCACGCGGCGGGCAGGTCGTCCTCGGCGGCGGCGGCGGCCATGGTGTCGACGACGTGGGTGATGACCCCGGACCACGTGCGGTCGAGGGCGTCGGTCCACAGGATGGGCGGGGTGCACTCGCGCACGGCGGTGTGCAGGGCCCGGCCGGCGGCGTGGAAGTGGTCGGGCCGGACGCCGTACTTGCGGTGGTCGCGGCCGAGCTGGGTGAGGAAGGCGGTGACGGTGTCGGGGTCGCCGAGCCGGTTGATCGCCCAGCCGACGGCGGTCGCGAACCGCTGCCGCATCGTCTCCATTCCCGCGGGGAACAGCTCGCGGATGCCGACGGTGTCGCTCCACAGGGCGGTGTAGAAGGCCGTGGCGAAGCGCTCGGCGCCGCCGGGGGTCGCGACGATCGACGCGAAGCTGAGCTGGACACGGGCGACGGCGAAGGCCTCCACGCACCCTCCCGCTCGCCGTCTCTGCTGGTCGGCCGCCACTGTAGTCCCGCGGCGGTGTTTCGGCCACAATCGACGTCGAGCGGCTCGATGACCCCCGCGATGTGCCGCAGGTCACACGACTCGATAAAGTTGAGCGGAACAAACTCAACTTTGGGGCCGTTGAAGCATGCGAACGCCCGCGGCGGGAGGCTGGCGGGTGCAGAATTGATACCGGCTCGCTCAATGAAGGGAAGGGGTTCGCAGTGGACTCGTTCAATCCCACCACCAAGACCCAGGCGGCGATGACGGCTGCCATGCAGTCCGCGTCCGCTGCGGGCAATCCGGAGATCCGTCCGGCCCACCTGCTCGTCGCGCTGCTCGACCAGACCGACGGCATCGCCGCGCCGCTGCTCAAGGCCGTCGGCGTGGACCCGACCGTCGTGCACCGGGAGGCGCAGACACTCGTCGACCGGCTGCCCAGCGCCACCGGCGCCACCACCACGCCGCAGCTCGGCCGGGAGGCCGTCGCCGCCCTGACCGCCGCGCAGCACCTCGCCACCGAACTCGACGACGAGTACGTCTCGACCGAGCACGTGCTCGTCGGCCTGGCCGGCGGCGATTCCGACGTCGCCAAGCTCCTCGTCGGGCACGGCGCCACCCCCGCCGCGCTGCGCGACGCGTTCACCACCGTCCGCGGCAGCGCCCGCGTGACCAGCCCGGACCCCGAGGGCACCTACCAGGCGCTCGAGAAGTACTCGACCGACCTCACCGCCCGCGCCCGGGAGGGCAAGCTCGACCCGGTCATCGGCCGCGACAACGAGATCCGCCGCGTCGTCCAGGTGCTGAGCCGGCGCACCAAGAACAACCCCGTGCTCATCGGCGAGCCCGGCGTCGGCAAGACCGCCATCGTCGAGGGCCTCGCCCAGCGCATCGTCGCCGGCGACGTCCCCGAGTCGCTGCGCGGCAAGACCGTCATCGCGCTCGACCTCGGGTCGATGGTCGCCGGCGCCAAGTACCGCGGCGAGTTCGAGGAACGCCTCAAGGCCGTGCTCGACGAGATCAAGGAATCGGCCGGGCAGGTCATCACCTTCATCGACGAGCTGCACACCATCGTCGGCGCCGGCGCGACCGGCGAATCGGCGATGGACGCCGGCAACATGATCAAGCCCATGCTCGCCCGCGGCGAGCTGCGCCTCGTCGGCGCCACCACCCTCGACGAGTACCGCAAGTACATCGAGAAGGACGCCGCCCTCGAACGTCGCTTCCAGCAGGTGCTCGTCGGCGAGCCGAGCGTGGAGGACACCGTGGGCATCCTGCGCGGGCTCAAGGAGCGGTACGAGGTGCACCACGGCGTGCGCATCACCGACTCCGCGCTCGTCGCCGCCGCCACCCTCTCCGACCGGTACATCACCTCCCGGTTCCTGCCGGACAAGGCCATCGACCTCGTCGACGAGGCCGCGTCCCGGCTGCGCATGGAGATCGACTCGCGCCCCGAGGAGATCGACTCGGTCGAGCGCATCGTCCGTCGCCTCGAGATCGAGGAGATGGCGCTGCAGAAGGAGACCGACGAGGCCTCCAAGGACCGGCTCGAGAAGCTGCGCGCCGAACTCGCCGACGAACGCGAGAAGCTGAACCAGCTCACCACCCGCTGGCAGAACGAAAAGACCGCCATCGATTCGGTGCGGGGGATCAAGGAGCAGCTCGAGGCGCTGCGCGGCGAGGAGGAACGCGCCGAACGCGACGGTGACCTCGGCAAGGCCGCGGAGCTGCGCTACGGCCGCATCCCGCAGCTGGAGAAGGAACTGGAGAAGGCCGCCGCCGCGTCCGGAGCCGCCTCCGACGGCGACGTCATGCTCAAGGAGGAGGTCGGCCCGGACGACGTCGCCGACGTCGTCGCCGCCTGGACCGGCATCCCCGCCGGCCGCATGATGGAGGGCGAGACCGCCAAGCTGCTGCGCATGGAGTCCGAGCTCGGCAAGCGGGTCGTCGGCCAGGACGAGGCCGTACAGGCCGTGTCGGACGCGGTGCGCCGCTCGCGGGCGGGCGTCGCCGACCCGAACCGGCCCACCGGCTCGTTCCTGTTCCTCGGCCCCACCGGCGTCGGCAAGACCGAGCTGGCGAAGGCGCTGGCGGACTTCCTGTTCGACGACGAACGCGCCATGGTGCGGATCGACATGTCCGAGTACAGCGAGAAGCACTCCGTCGCGCGGCTCGTCGGCGCCCCTCCGGGCTACGTCGGCTACGAGTCGGGTGGCCAGCTCACCGAGGCGGTGCGTCGCCGCCCCTACTCGGTGGTGCTGTTCGACGAGGTCGAAAAGGCCCACCCGGACGTGTTCGACACGCTGCTGCAGGTGCTCGACGACGGTCGGCTCACCGACGGGCAGGGCCGCACCGTCGACTTCCGCAACACGATCCTGATCCTCACCTCGAACCTCGGTGCGGGTGGCGACCGGGAGCACATCATGGCGGCGGTGCGGGCGGCGTTCAAGCCGGAGTTCATCAACCGGCTCGACGACGTGGTGATCTTCCACTCGCTGACCGAGGAGCAGCTCGAGCAGATCGTCGACATCCAGCTCGAGCAGCTGGCCGGGCGTCTGGCGGCCCGGCGGCTCGCGCTCGACGTGTCGACCTCGGCCCGGTTCTGGCTCGCCGTGCGGGGCTACGACCCGCAGTACGGTGCGCGTCCGCTGCGCCGGCTCATCCAGCAGTCGATCGGCGATCAGCTCGCCAAGAAGCTGCTGGCCGGGGACATCAAGGACGGCGACACCGTCTCGGTGGGCGTCAGCGACGACGGCGACCACCTCGTGATAGGCGCCTGACGCCGCCGGTGCGTCCTTTGGGCTGCTGTGCCAGCCCAAAGGACGCACCGGCGCGCAGCGCCTAACCTGGAGGGACCATGACGAACCCGCACGATCCGCGCACCCCCCAGGAGCGCGCCTACTCGCTCGACGAGGGGCGTGCGGACGACGCGCGCGCGACGGGCACCGGCCGCACGGACCCGGACGCCGACGACACCCGGGTCCTGCACACCGCCGACCCGACCGAGGCGTACGGCCGTCCGCCCGCCAACCCCACCCTGGTCTACCCGGCGTACGACCCCCGGTTCGATCCGACGGCGGCGCCGCCCAACCCGACGCAGGCGTTCGAGCAGCCCGGCTCCTACGGGCCCCAGCCGCAGTACACGCCGACCCAGCAGTACGCGCCGACCCAGCAGTACACGTCGGCGCAGCAGTACCCGCACACCCAGCAGTACGGGGCGGCGCCACCCACCCCGCCGCACACCGGCGAGTACCCGGCGCTCGACGCGAAGCCGCCCCGGCGGCGCCGTTGGGGCCTGATCCTGCTCGCCGCGGTGGCGCTGATCGTGCTGGCCGGCTTCGGCGGCTATCTGCTCAGCGGCGGCAGCGGCGACGACCCGCAGCAGCGCAGCGCGGCGGCCCCGACCACCACGACCACGGTGCCCCGGCCCGCGCCCACGACGCCCGCGCCCACCACCGACCCGGCCGTGCCCGGCCTGCCGTTCGAGCAGCTGCCCGGCGGGCTCGGCGACGTCATCGGCGCGGCCGGCACCGTCGTCGGCACGATCACCGCCAACGACGGCACCTCCCTCACGCTCAGCGGCATGGGCGGCTCGAGCGTCACCGTGCGGCTCACGCCCGAGACGCAGATCATGTCGCTCGCGGGCTCCGATCCGTCGGCGCTGCGGGTCGGCGACTCGGTCGTCGCGCAGGGCTCGCCGTTGCGGGACGGGGAGATGATCGCCGACACTGTGGTCAGCGCGTCCCTGCCGTCCTTCGGCGGTCCGGGCAACTAGAACGCGATAGGCTGACCCTCGATGACGGTTATGTGGTTCGGACTGGCGGCGATCGCACTCGCGGGTGCGCTGGTGCTGCTCTACATCGACCGCACGCGCCGCGAACAGTCCGGCCGCGTGCGCGAGATCTGGGCGCGCGCCCAGGGCTACAAGTACAGCGCCGCCGACGACACCCTGCCCGGGCACTGGCACCGGGCGGCCCTGGCCAAGCAGGAGTATCTCGGCGCGGTGGACGTGGTCCACGGCATCCGCCGCGGCGAGGAGTTCATCCTCTTCGACATCGAGGAGACCGCGACGATCGTCGCGGTGCGCCGCAAGGTCGGCTCCGACGTCGACATCGACCTGCGCCTGAAGTCGACGCCGCCGCCGAAGGACTCGGACATGAACCTGCTCGGCGCCATCGGTCCGCGCATCGTGTTCGCCACCGACCTCGAGATCGCCCGCCGCATCTGTGACCAGCGCATGGTCGCCTACACCGAGTCGATCCCGCCGCACGTGCAGATGCTGTGGAGCGAGGGCGAATGGACCCTCGGCTCGATCCCCGTGGGCAGCACCGGCCGGGAATGGGACTCGGCCATCGAGACCGTCGCCCGGCTCTCCGGGATCCTGCACGTGCTGCCCCCGATCGTGGAGCCGCAGGAACTCGACCGGGTCGCGCACGACCCCGGCCGCCCCTCCGCGCGGCACTGAGCCCACCGCGTCACCGGAAGCGGCCGGCGCGCTGCGCTAGCTTTAGCCCATGACTTCCGCTGCCACCCGGCCCGTCGCCCTGATCACCGGCCCCACGTCCGGCATCGGCGCAGGCTTCGCGCGCGCGCTCGCCGGCAAGGGGTACGACCTCGTGCTCGTCGCCCGTCGCGAGGAGAGCCTGCGGTCCCTCGCCGACGAACTGACGTCGCGTTTCGGCACCACCTCGGAGGTCCTCGCCGCAGACCTGGCCACCGAGGACGGCCGCGCCTCCGTCGCGCGGCGCCTCGCCGAGGGCGTGGAGATGCTCGTCAACAACGCCGGGTTCGGTACGTCCGGCGAATTCTGGACCGCCGACCCCGCTCTGCTGCAGTCGCAGCTCGACGTCAACGTCACCGCCGTGATGCAGCTGACCCGGGCCGCGCTGCCGCCGATGATCGCGGCAGGCAGGGGCAGCATCGTCAACGTCGCCAGCGTCGCCGGATTGCTCTCCGGACGGGGTTCGACGTACTCGGCGAGCAAGGCCTACGTCGTCTCGTTCACCGAGGGACTGGCCGGCGGCCTCGCCGACACCGGGGTGCGGGTGCAGGCGCTGTGCCCCGGCTTCGTGCACACCGACTTCCACGAGCGGGCCGGGATCGAGATGAGCTCGATCCCGGAACTGATGTGGCTCGACGTGGACACGGTGGTGCGCACGTCCCTCGCCAACCTCGAGGCCGGCAAGGTGATCAGCATTCCGGGCCTGCAGTACAAGGTGCTCACGACGGTGGGCCGGCTCGTCCCGAAGAACCTGGTGCGCAGGGCGACCAACCTGGTCGGCCGCGGCCGGGGACGGACGTAGGCCCAGCGCAGGTAACGGTCCGGACACGGCGCGCCGACACGGCGCGTCGCGACTCGGGCGTCCCCTCGGCCCCGCGGTAGATTCCGCCCTGTGACGTCTGTGGCTCTTGTGATTGTCGTTGCGGTCGTGGTGGTACTGCTGCTGTGGACGCGCGCCGCCGTCCGCCGCCTCCGGGTGCTGAAGTCGCGCCACCGTGACAGCCTGCGCCTGCTGACCAACGAACTCGACGACCGCTACGACCAGGTGCCCGCCCTCGTCGCGGCCTCCGCCGGCGCCGGCATGGACCGCAGCCGGCTCAGCCCCGTCGTCGGAGCCCGCTCCCTGGCAATCGCCATGCGCGACCAGCGGCTGCCCCTGGGCGAGCGGGCCGCGGCCGAGAACACCCTGTCGGCGGCCCTGCACGACCTGATCGGCGTCCTCGACGGCGTCAACCACTGGCCGTTCATCCGCGTCGCCCGCGAGTTGCAGACCCGCGAGCAGCGCATCGCCGGGGCCGCCCGCGTCCACAACGACCTCGGCCGCGCCATCAACACCGCGACCACCACCTTCCCGGCCTCGGTGTTCGCGCGCCTCGCCGCGGTCGGACCCGTCCCGCTGTTCGAGGTCGCCGCCCCGCCCGCCCCCACCGCCGTGGCCCCGCCTGAGCCCGTCGCGACGGCTCCCGCCTCCGCCCCCGGAGGCGACGCGCCGACCGGCGGATCGGACGCGCCGACCGGCGGATCGGACACCGTCGCGGCCTGACCGTCGGACCCCGACTAGGCTCGTCGTCGCCGGCGCCCCCGGGGCGCGGCTGGAACGAGAGACGGTGAGGGGTTGCGATGAGTGATCGCGAGGAGTTGGCTGCGCTGGTTCGCGAACTGGCGGTGGTGCACGGCAAGGTGACCTTGTCGTCCGGCAAAGAGGCCGACTACTACGTGGATCTCCGCCGCGCCACCCTGCACCACCGGGCCGGCCCGCTGATCGGCAAGCTCATCCGGGAACTGGTCGCCGACTGGGACTTCGACGCCGTGGGCGGCCTCACCATGGGTGCCGATCCAGTGGCGCTCGCGGTCATGCACGCCGCCGGCCGCCCGATCGACGCGTTCGTCGTCCGCAAGGCCGCCAAGGCGCACGGCATGCAGCGGCAGATCGAGGGTCCCGACGTGCTCGGCAAGCGTGTCCTGGTGGTCGAGGACACGACCACCACGGGCAACTCTCCGCTCACCGCGGTCAAGGCCCTGCGCGACGCCGGCGCGACGGTCGTGGGTGTCGCCACCGTCGTCGACCGGGCCACCGGTGCCGGCGAGGTGATCGCCGCGGAGGGCGTCGAGTACCGCTACCTGCTGGGTCTGCAGGACCTGGGACTGCAGGACGCCTAGGTTCTCCGTGGCCGGGCGGGTGCGACGGACCGCGACGCGCCTCGCGGACGGCCGGGAACTGTTCTATTTCGACGACACCGAGCCGTACGTCGGTGGTGGCGCGGTGCGGGAGCGGCACGACACGCGGCGGCTACCGTCGGCCGGGGCCGCGTCCGAACTCCGCTTCGACCCGCTGACGGGGGAGTGGGTGGTCTCCGCGTCGCACCGCATGGACCGCACCTTCCTGCCGGACCCCGCGGACTGCCCGCTGTGCCCCACCCGTCCGGGCCGGGCCGCCACCGAGATCCCCGCCGACGACTACGACGTGGTGGTGTTCGAGAACCGCTTCCCGGCCCTCGGGCCGGGTGGCGCCGTCGCCGGTCCGGTGGACGGCGACCCGCTGTGGCCGCGACGACCCGCGACGGGCCGCTGCGAGGTGGTCGCATTCACCGCCGACCACGACGCCCGGTTCGTCGACCTGAGCGTCGCGCGGGCCCGCACGGTGTTCGATGCGCTGGCCGACCGCACCGCCGAGCTCTCGGCCGCCCCCGACGTGCGGCAGGTGTTCTGCTTCGAGAACCGTGGTGCGGAAATCGGTGTGACGCTTCAACATCCGCACGGGCAGATCTATGCCTACCCGTTCCTGCCGGCGCGCTCGCAGGTACTGGTGCAGCGCGCCCGCGCGCACCACGCCGCGACGGGCCGGCTGCTGCAACGCGACGTGCTCGAGGCCGAACGCCGGGCGGGCACGCGCATCGTGTGGTCCGGGCGGCGGTGGACCGCCTACGTGCCGGCCGCGGCGCGGTGGCCGATCGAGGTGCACCTCGCCCCGCATCGCGACGTGCCGGACCTCGCAGCCCTCGACGACGCCGAGCGCGACGAGCTGGCGGTGGCCTACCGGGAGTTGCTGCGCCGCGTGGACCTGTTCTTCGACGGCGTGGACCGCGTCCCCTACATCGCGGCCTGGCACCAGGCGCCGGTCGGCGACGAGCGACCGTACGGTCGTCTGTTCTGCCAGATCTTCTCGCTGCGCCGCGCCGCCGACAAGCTCAAGTACCTGGCCGGCTCGGAGTCCGCGATGGGTGTATGGATCAGCGACACCTCCGCCGAACGCATCGCGGCGCGGCTGCGGGAGCTCGCCGGATGAAGGTGTGCGCGGCCGCGGCGGCCGAGTTCGCCCGGGAGTTCGGTGGGATACCGGAGGGGGTGTGGTGCGCGCCGGGCCGGGTCAACCTGATCGGTGAGCACGTCGACTACGCCGGCGGGCTGTGCCTGCCCCTGGCGCTGCCGCAGGTCACGGCGGCGGCGGTGCGTCGCCGCGACGACGGGGCGGTGCGGCTCGTCAGCGAGGGCTTCGCCGGTGCGTCCTTTGGGCTGCTCCAGCCGCCCAAAGGACGCACCGGCGGCTGGGCCGCCTACGTCGCCGGGGTGATTCATACGCTCGACCCGCCCGGGTTCGCGGGCGTCGACGTCGCGATCGCCTCCGACGTGCCGGTGGGGGCGGGCCTGTCCAGCTCGGCGGCGCTCGAGGCGGCCGTCGCCCTCGCCCTGGCCGAGCTGTACGGGCTGCCGGTCGACGATGCCGGCCGGGCCGCCCTCGCCGCCGCCTGCACGCGGGCCGAGAACGACTGTGTCGGCGCCCCCACCGGCGGCATGGACCAGCAGGTCGCGCTGCGCGGCCGGGCCGGTCGTGCACTGCTGCTGGACTGCGCGACCGGAGCGGTCGAGCACATCCCGATCGACCTGGAATCGCACGGCCTGGCGCTGCTCGTCGTCGACACGGACGCGCCGCACCGCCTCGTCGACGGGCCGTACGGGCAGCGGCGCCGCGACGTCGAGGAGGCCGCGCGCCGGCTCGGCGTGACGAGTCTGCGCGAGGTCGACACCGTGGCTGCGCTCGACGCGCTGACCGATCCGGTGCTGCGGCGCCGGGCCGGGCACGTCGTCACGGAGATCGCCCGGGTGCGTGCCGCCGTCGCCGCGCTGCGGGACGACGCCCCGGACCGGCTCGGGCCGCTGCTCGACGCCGCGCACCGGTCGCTGCGCGACGACTTCGAGGTCAGCTCCGTCGAACTCGACAGCGCCGTCGACGCCGCCCGCGCCGCCGGGGCGCTCGGGGCCCGGATGGTCGGCGGCGGATTCGGCGGATCCGCGATCGCGCTGTGCCGGGCGACGGACGTCGCCGCGGTGGCGGAGGCTGTGACGGCGGCCGCCCGCGAGCGGGACCTGCCGCGGCCGAAGTTCCTGCGTGCGGTGGCGGCGGCGGGCGCCCGGCGTTGCTCCTGAGGGTAAGGCGGCCGGGTGACGTCGTGCGGGTCGGTACGCTGCCGGCCATGGGATGGTTCAGCCGGGACAAGTGGAACGCCGAGCATGTGGTGTTCGCCGCGGCCGCGGCGGCGACGGTCGTGGGCGGGGTGCTCGGCAACGAGCGGTTGCAGCGGGTGGCCAAGCCGCTGATCGGCCCGTCGCTGGCGGTGCGGGTGCTGCGGCACGCCCCGCACACCGACCGGCTCGACACCGCTCTGTTGCTGCTCGGGCTGACCGGCGCGACCGTCGGCGACGTGTTCATGATCGACCCGGACGACGACGCCCGGCTGCTGCGCGGTGCGTCGTCGTTCGCCGTGATGCAGGCCTGCTACTCGGCCCTGCTGGTGCGTCGCGGTGCCCGTCCGACGCGGTCGGTGGCGGTGCCGCGGGCGGTCGCGGCGCTCGGGGCCGCCGGTCTGCTCGGCGCACGGTCCCCGGAGGTGGCGGCGCCGCTGACCGGGTACGGCGCCCTGCTGGGCACCACCGCGACCCTCGCCGCCGATCCGGCGCTCGCGCCCGGGGCCCGGCGGGTGGCCGGACTGCCGATCCCGAACGAGGACCGGCGCAGCTGGCTCGGCGCCGGCGGCCTGGTCTTCACCCTGTCCGACGGCACCATCGTCGTGCGGCGGGTGCTGCTGCGGTCACAGCGGACCCGGGCCGCGGCAGAGGGATTCGTGCTCGCGACGTACGCGCTCGCGCAGTTGCTCCTCGTCGAGGGCAAGCTCGCCCTCGGCCGGGACGACACTCGCGCGCGCCGGGGCTACCTGCGCGGGTAACGACGGGCGCGGCAGGCACTTTCGTGCGCGCGTCGCCTACGGGCAGAGGACGATCCGGTCGCGGTCGCGGGGGTCGACCCGGATGCCGACGACCCGGCCGGGCTCGAACCGGGCGAGATCCTCGCGGGCGACCTCGTAGAGCACCCGTCCGTGGTACGGCTCGGAGCCCGGCACCGTCAGGTCGAGGTCCAGTTCGGTCAGCTCGCCGTTGTCGACGGTGTGGCCGAGTTGCCGGGCCGAGGTGATGGTGGCCCAGCCCTCGAGGCCGCGGCGGGCGAGGCGGCGGTCGGCGCGCGGCGGCCGCCCGGCGAGGATCATGGCGATGCCCAGCGCCGAGCCGTACGCGGCCAGCAGGAACATGATCTGGTAGGGGACGGTGCCCTCGGGGGAGTTGCCGACGAACAGGCCCAGCCACAGCGCCAGGACGACGATGTACCCGGCGGTGACGAATGCGACGGCACGAACGACTCGAACGTGGTTCATTGCTCCTCCGATGCCAGGATAGTCCGTGACCTGCGCCACGTCCGTCGTCGCTACGCTGCATCCATGAATTCACCCAGTGTGTTCGTCACCGGCGCCGCCTCGGGGATCGGCCGCGCCACCGCACTGCTCTTCGCCCGCCGCGGTTACCGGGTCGCGGCCGTCGACGTCGACGCGGCGGGCCTCGAGGTGCTCGCCGCGGAGCAGCCCGGCATCGTCACCGGCGTTCTCGACGTCACCGACGCGCCGGGCTGGGAGCGGGCGCTGAAGGGGTTCTGCACCGACGGCACCCTCGACCTGCTCGTCAACAACGCCGGCCTCCTGGCGTCGGGACCGTTCGAGACGACCGCGCTCGCACGGCACCGGCAGATGGTCGACGTCAACGTCACCGGCACGATCACGGGCTGCCACAGCGCGTTCGAGTACCTGCGCCGCACGCCCGGCGCGCAGGTGGTCAACCTCTGCTCGGCGTCGGCGCTCTACGGCCAGCCGGAGCTCGCGACCTACAGCGCCACCAAGTTCGCCGTGCGCGGGCTGACCGAGGCGCTCGATCTGGAATGGGCCCCGCACGGCGTCCGGGTGATCGCGTTGTGGCCGCTGTTCGTCGAGACGGCGATGACCCGGGACCTGAACGTCGGCGCCGCGCGGCGGCTCGGGATCCGGCTCACCGCCGACGACGTCGCCCGGGATCTCTACGACCTGACCCGCCCCGGGCGGCGGCCGTCGGGTGTGCACCACGCGGTGGGCTGGCAGGCCAAGGCGTTCGCCGCCCTCGCGCAGGTTACGCCCACCCGGCTCAATCGCCTGGTCAACCGGTGGGTGACCGGCAGCTGAGGCGGTCTCGCTAGAGTGGCGGACGGATCAGCGACGGAAGGAGTCGGGTGAACGTGCGTCGGATGTCGTCGATCGGTGCGGCCGCGGTGGCGGTGCTGGCACTGGCCGGGTGCGGAGGGACCGCGGACGGCGGGGAGCAGCCGGCCGCCGCGTCGTCGGCGAGCGCGGCCGCCACGACCACCACCACGACCGCGGCACCCGCGCCGACGGCCCCCGGGACCACGACGGCCACCGGGACCACGACGACCACGCCGCCGGCGCCGGCCCCCGACAGCGCGCCGACGACGCTGGCGGACGTGCAGTACGAGCGCAACGAGTCGTACTACTTCACCAGCCCCGACGGCGGGTTCCGCTGCGGCATCGTCAAACT
>NZ_WVTE01000209.1:0-172 GCF_009939605.1 Rhodococcus sp. YH1
AGTTACGGCGGCCATAGCGGAGGGGAAACGCCCGGTCCCATTCCGAACCCGGAAGCTAAGCCCTCCAGCGCCGATGGTACTGCACCCGACAGGGTGTGGGAGAGTAGGACACCGCCGAACACCCGTTACCGGAAGCCCCCCAACCTCGTTGGGGGGCTTCCGGCATTTCCGC
>NZ_WVTE01000209.1:182-333 GCF_009939605.1 Rhodococcus sp. YH1
CAGCGGCGAAGCGCTCATCCGGCACAGCGGCGAAGCGCTCATCCGGCACAGCGGCGAAGCGCTCATCCGGCACAGCGGCGAAGCGCTCATCCGGCACAGCGGCGAAGCGCTCATCCGGCACAGCGGCGAAGCGCTCATCCGGCACAGCGGC
>NZ_WVTE01000210.1:0-53001 GCF_009939605.1 Rhodococcus sp. YH1
CTCCGTATCATCCTCATCGAGAGTGCGGGAGGAACCGAGTGAATCAGCTGCTGAGAGTCCAGAACTTCACCGTCTCGTGTGACGGCTTCGGGGCCGGTGTACACCAGAGACCGGATCCGGGGGCCGGCAGCTCCCCGGATCCGATCACCGCCCTCGAACACGAGTTCATGGCGCTGATGCGCCGCGGCCGGGCACAGATGGGGGAGCGGGCCCGCGCCGTCCACCCCCGGCTGGATCCGGCGTGCTACCCGCTGCTGGTGCTGCTCGGCCGCGCCGACGCGGTGGCGATGTCGGAGCTGCTCGCGGATCTCGCCATCGAGAAGTCGACGTTGACGCGGCGCATCGACGCCGCCGCCCGGCTCGGCCTGGTCGAGCGGACGACGGACCCGCAGGACGCGCGGGCGCGGCTCGTGGCGCTCACCCCGGAAGGCCGGGAGCGGCTGACCGCGCTGCAGCGCGAGCAGACGGCGCGGTGGCGTCGCCGGCTGTCCGCATGGGACCCGGCCGACGTGGAGCAGCTCACGGCGCTCCTGCGCCGCCTCGGCGACGGACTGGACTGAGATGTGGTGCCGGCCGCGGCCGGCACCCATCCGACACCTGAGGCCCCGGCCGGTGCCGGGGCCTCAGGCCCGCTTGCGCGCGGTGGACTTCTTCGCGGGGGCCTTCTCGGTGGTCTTCTTCGCCGCCGTCTTCTTCGCGGTGGGCTTCTCGGCCGTGGTCTTCTTCGCCGGCGTCTTCTTCGCGGCGCTCTTCCTGGCGGGCGTCTTCTTCGCCGCCGCGCCCCGGGCGGGCGCGGCCGCGCCCGACTCGTCGCCGGCCGCGGCGGCGTCCACGCTGCGCTGCAGCGCAGCCACCAGGTCCAGCACCTCGGCGTCCTCGGCGGCGGGTTCCCCCGCCGGGGTCACCGGCAGCACCTTCTCGCCGCCCCGGGCGATGATGTCGTCGATCAGCGACCGCAGCTCGACCTGGTACTCGTCGGTGAACTCGTCCGGACGGAAGTCGTCGGCCATCGACTCGACGAGCATCTCCGCCATCGCCAGTTCCTTCTGCTTCGGCGGCTCCGCGTCGTCGAGCACCGGGAACGCCACCGACCGCACCTCGTCCGGCCACAGCAGGGTCTGCAGCACGAGCACGCCGTCGCGGTTGCGCAGCGCCGCCAGCCGGGTGCGCTGCCGCAGCGTGAAGTGCACCAGTGCGGTGCGATCGGTCTGCGTGAGCGTCTCGGCCAGCAGCGTGTACGCCTTCGGCGACGACGAGTCCGGCTCGAGGTAGTACGACTTCTCGAACAGGATCGGGTCGATCTGCTCGGTCGGGACGAACTGCAGCACCGGGATCTCGTGTTTCTCCGCGACGGGCAGCTTGTCGAAGTCCTCGTCGGCGAGCACGACCCGCACGCCCTCGTCGGAGTCGTAGGCCTTGTCGATCTCGGTGTAGGGCACCGACTCGCCGCACTCGGTGCAGATCCGGTCGTACTTGATCCGCCCGCCGTCCTTCGCATGCACCTGGTGGAACCGGATGTCGTGGCTCTCCGTGGCCGAATACACCTTCACCGGCACGTTCACCAGCCCGAACGCGATGGAACCCTTCCAGATCGAACGCATGGTTCCATCATGATCGAGATCGGCGCCCGCCGCGCGGAACCGGGCGAACTCCTCACCACAGGGCGCGCAGCATCGCCCCGCGCAACGCCGGCGAACCCGTCGCGAACATCCGGGTCATCGCCGCCACCGTCCCGCCGAGGTCGGTGCGGCCCGACAGGTAGGAGCGCTGGCGTTCCGGTGGCAGCGTGAAGAACCCCGCGAAGAACGCCGGGGTCTGTTCCGGGCGTAGTCCCAGCAGCACCCGCAGCCCCGAGGCGCGCAGCTGCGCGACCGCACGCGCGGACGGGGACCACAACGCCGCCGTGGCGCTGCGGCCCCCGGCGAGCGCGTGCGCCACCGGATCGGCCGCCGCCAGCGACGCCGCCACCGCGTAGCCGGTGCCCGGGTGCATCAGCCCGCCGCGGGCGCCGAACCGGGCCACCCCGCGCGCCGACCCCGGCGGGGGTTGCACGGCGAACCGCACCCGCTCCACCGGCTCCGTCCCGCTCAGCGTGACCCCGCGCGCGGCGAGCCGGGCCTCGAGGCGGCGCCGCAACTCGGCGAGCGGAATGGCGGGCCGCCCCACCAGGCAGGTCTCCTCCAGCAGCACCCGGCCGCCGCCGAGCGGCACCGCGTACAGGAACGACGGCGCATCCCCGGAGCGGGTGCGGTTGTCGCGCCGCCAGTCCATGAACCAGGCGGCGCGGCCCTCCAGCACGGGTGCGGCAGTGGCGGTGTCGACCGTGACCCCGAAGGCGGTCTGCTGGGCGCGGGAGCGGTCGGCGGGCACCCCGCGCGCGTCGATCACGCTCCGGGCCCGCAGCACGCTTCCGTCCGCGAGGGTGACGCGATCCGGGGCGACGGCGTCCACCCGGCCGGCCCGTACCCGCGCAGGCTCCAGCGCCAGGCTTCGCTGCAGTGCCGACGCATCGAACACACCGTAGGGGCGCTCGATCCGGTGTGGCCGCACCGTCCACGCCGCCGGCTCGTCCACCCGCGCCGCGAGCACCGAGGGGGGCAGCCACGACGGCAGCTCGTCGAGCCACGCCGCATACGTCGCAGTCCACGGCCGATCCGGCTGCGGGTCCACGGCCAGCACGTCGAGACCCGCGGCGACCGCCCGGTGTGCCACCGCACGCCCCGCCGGCCCGAGCCCGACGACCAGCACCTCCGCGTCTATCACCCGCTACATCGCTCCCGTCGCCAGCAGTCCACCGTCCACCCGCACAGTCTCCCCGGTGATCCAGCCGGCCGCATCGGAGACCAGGAACGCGACCAGCTCGGCGACGTCCTCGGGCGTGCCGAGGCGGCCCATCGGGTATCGGGCGGCGGCGGTGTCCTCACCGCCGGCGACGAGCGCGGCCGCGAACCTCGTCTTCACCACCCCGGGCGCGACCGCGTTGACGCGCACGCCCGGCCCCAGCTGCCAGGCCAGCTCCTCGGTCAGCCGGATCAGCGCCGCCTTCGACGCCCCGTACGCGGCGATCACGCCGGTCGAGCGCAGGCCCGCCACGCTCGCGACGTTGATCACGGAACCGCCGTGCTCGGCCATCCACGCGCGGTAGGCCTGCTGCACGAATCCCAGCGCGGCGACGACGTTGACGTCGAAGATCTTGCGGACGGCGTCCAGGTCGGCGTCCATCAACGCCCCGTAGACGGGGTTGATGCCGGTGTTGTTGATCAGGATGTCGAGCCCGCCGAGCTCGGCGACGGTGCGGCGCACCGCCTCGGCGCGGGTGTCGGCGTCCCCGGCGTTACCGGGCAGCTCGAGCACCTGCCCGCCGTGTCCGAGGGCGCGCAGCTCGCCGGCGGCCTCGGCGAGCGGCTCGGCGTGGCGGGCCGTGAGGGCCACGCTCGCGCCGCGGGCGAGCAGCGCCGCGGCGATCGCCTTGCCGATCCCGCGGCTCGCTCCGGTGACCAGCGCCGCGCGGCCCGTGAGGTCGGAGCCGGGGGAGGTGTCGGGGGAAGTGGTCATGCCGGCGAACGTAGCGCATCTCACCCCGGCATCCCGGGGTGGACACGGTAAATTGAATGGTTCGTGCGCCTGCCCCTGCGGCATCATTGGCAGCCAATCCGAGTCGTCCCCGAGGAGCCTCACGCGTGATCACCGCCACCGATCTGGAAGTCCGCGCCGGCGTGCGGACGCTGCTCTCGGCGCCGGGCCCGGCGCTGCGGGTGCAGCCCGGCGACCGGATCGGGCTGGTCGGGCGCAACGGTGCCGGCAAGACCACCACCCTGCGCATCCTCGCGGGGGAGGGCGAGCCGTACGCGGGCGCCGTCGTCCGCTCCGGCGACCTCGGCTACCTGCCGCAGGATCCCCGCGAGGGCAACCTGGACGTCCTGGCCAAGGACCGTGTGCTCTCCGCCCGCGGCCTCGACGAGATCCTGCGCGCGATGGAGAAGCAGCAGGCCGTCATGGCCGAGGCCGTCGACGAGAACGTCCGTGACCGGGCGGTACGCAAGTACGGGTCGCTCGAGGAACGCTTCTCGGCCCTCGGCGGGTACGAGGCCGAGTCCGAGGCCGCTCGGATCTGCACCAGCCTCGGACTGCCGGACCGGGTCCTGGGCCAGCCCCTGCGCACCCTGTCCGGTGGTCAGCGCCGCCGCGTCGAACTCGCCCGCATCCTGTTCGCCGCCTCCGACGGCTCCGGCAAGTCCACCACCACCCTGCTGCTCGACGAGCCCACCAACCACCTCGACGCCGACTCGATCACCTGGCTGCGCGGATTCCTGCAGAACCACGACGGCGGCCTGGTCGTCATCAGCCACGACGTGGACCTGCTCGCCGACGTCGTGAACAAGGTGTGGTTCCTCGACGCGGTGCGTGGCGAGGCCGACATCTACAACATGGGCTGGAAGAAGTACCTCGACGCGCGGGCCACCGACGAGGCGCGCCGTCGCCGCGAACGCGCCAACGCCGAGAAGAAGGCGTCCGCGCTGCGGCAGCAGGCGGCCAAGCTCGGCGCGAAGGCCACCAAGGCCGTCGCGGCGCAGAACATGGCCAAGCGCGCCGACAAGCTGCTCGCCGAGCTCGACGAGGTGCGGGTGGCCGACAAGGTGGCCAAGATCCGGTTCCCGGAGCCGGCGCCGTGTGGCAAGACCCCGCTCATGGCCGAGAGCCTGACGAAGGTGTACGGCTCGCTGGAGATCTTCACCGGTGTGGACCTGGCGATCGACCGGGGCAGCCGTGTCGTCGTGCTCGGTCTCAACGGTGCCGGCAAGACCACGCTGCTGCGTCTGCTCGCGGGGGTGGAGACCCCGGACGCGGGCCGGCTGGCGCCCGGCCACGGCCTGAAGATCGGCTACTTCGCCCAGGAGCACGACACCCTCGACGACGACGCGACGGTGTGGGAGAACATCCGGCACGCGGCGCCGGACGCGGGGGAGCAGGACCTGCGGGGGCTGCTCGGGGCGTTCATGTTCACCGGCCCGCAGCTCGACCAGCCGGCCGGGACGCTGTCCGGCGGTGAGAAGACCCGGCTGGCGCTGGCCGGACTGGTGTCGTCCGCGGCGAACGTGCTGCTGCTCGACGAGCCGACCAACAACCTCGATCCGGTCTCGCGGGAGCAGGTGCTCGACGCGCTGCGCAGCTACGCCGGTGCGGTCGTGCTCGTCACCCACGATCCCGGCGCGGCCGAGGCGCTCGATCCGGAGCGGGTGATCCTGCTGCCGGACGGTTCCGAGGACCACTGGTCGCAGGAGTACCTGGAGCTGATCCAGCTGGCGTGAGGTCCGGCCCTGCGTGACCGTGCGCGGGAGTACCCGGAGCCGAGCGTGCCGGCGCGGGGTGCGGCCGCGGCCCGGACCTGCGCGATTCCTCCCGGCACCTCGCCCCGTCCACTAGCCTGGAAGCGGGGCCTTGCCGAGCCGACGGGAGGATCCGATGGCACGCAAATCCGGGCACGCCGGGAATGTACTGACCAAGGGCACACGGGTCACGGGGGAATCGCGTGACCGTCTCCAGGCAGAACTGAAACGCCGCTACGAGGCCGGGGCGAGCATCCGGACGCTGGCGCAGGAGACGGGCCGTTCCTACGGGTTCGTGCACAACGTGCTCGTGGAGTCCCATGTAGCGCTGCGTGGCCGGGGCGGACCGAACCGGCGGAGCGCGGCGCGCGCCTCGACCTGAGCGGGTCAGCCGGCGGCAGTCCGTCGCACGGACTCCTCGACCAGGTCCAGTACCGCCGACAGTTCGCTGTCGGCGGTGCCCGAGGCGAGCCGCGCGATGAGGCCGTCGAGGACCAGGTCCAGGTAGCTGAGCACCACCTCGGTCGGCACGTCGTCGCGCAGCCGGCCGGCTTCGCGTTGCCGCTCGAGCCGGCCCACGGTCGCCTTGGTCAGCTCGGCGGAGTGCTGTGTCCACGCCTTCGCGAAGTCCGGGTCGGTGCGCAGGCGCCGGGTGATCTCCAGCCGGGTGCCGAGCCAGTCGAACTGCTCCGGTGAGGCGAGCATGTCCCGCATCACCTGCACGAGGCCCTGCTCGGCGGCGACGTCGGCCATCCGCGCCGCATCCTCCTGGGCCAGCGCCAGGAACAGCCCGTCCTTGTCCTTGAAGTGATGGAAGATCGCGCCGCGGGACAGTCCCGTGGCGTCCTCCAGGCGGCGCACCGTGGCGCCGTCGTAGCCGAACTCGGCGAAGCACCGTCGCGCGCCGGCGAGGATCTGACTCCGGCGTGCGGCGAGGTGGTCCTCACTGACCTTGGGCACCGCGAACGTCCTTTCGGGGAAGAGACGGCGGGCCCGAGACGAGACGTCCCGAGCCCGCCGCCGGTGCACTGCGTGTGCGGTGAACCGATCTCGGACGTCAGCCCTTGATCATGTTGCGCAGCACGTACTGCAGGATGCCGCCGTTGCGGTAGTAGTCCGCCTCACCGGGGGTGTCGATCCGCACGACCGCGTCGAAGACGACCTTCTCGCCGTTCTCCCGGGTCGCGGTGACCTTGACGGTCTTCGGGGTGACGCCCTCGTTCAGCTTCTCGATGCCCTCGATGTCGTAGACCTCGGTGCCGTTCAGCTTCAGCGAGGCGGCCGACTCGCCGGCGGGGAACTGCAGCGGGACGACACCCATGCCGATGAGGTTGGAGCGGTGGATCCGCTCGAACGACTCGGTGATGACGGCCTTGACGCCGAGCAGGCTGGTGCCCTTGGCGGCCCAGTCCCGCGAGGAACCGGAGCCGTACTCCTTGCCGCCCAGCACGACCAGCGGGATGCCGGCGTTCTGGTAGTTCTGCGACGCGTCGTAGATGAACGCCTGCGGGCCGCCGTCCTGCGTGAAGTCGCGGGTGTAGCCGCCCGAGACGTCGTCGAGGAGCTGGTTGCGCAGCCGGATGTTCGCGAACGTGCCGCGGATCATCACCTCGTGGTTGCCGCGCCGCGAGCCGTAGGAGTTGAAGTCCTTGCGCTCGACACCGTTGGCCTCGAGGTACTGCGCGGCCGGGGTGCCCGCCTTGATGTTGCCGGCGGGGGAGATGTGGTCGGTGGTGACCGAATCGCCGAGCAGCGCGAGCACCCGCGCCCCCTTGATGTCCGTGACCGGAGCCGGGGTCTTGGGCATGCCCTCGAAGTACGGGGGCTTACGCACGTAGGTGGACTGGGGATCCCACTCGAAGGTCTTGCCCTCCGGGGTGGGCAGGCCACGCCAGCGCTCGTCGCCCTTGAACACGTCCGCGTAGCCCTTGACGTACATCTCCTGGCTGATCGCGGAGCCGATGGTGTCCTGGATCTCCTGGGCGGAGGGCCAGATGTCCTTCAGGAACACGTCGTTGCCGTCGGCATCCTGGCCGAGGGCGTCGTGCTCGAAGTCGAAGTCCATCGTGCCGGCGAGGGCGTAGGCGATGACCAGCGGCGGGGACGCCAGGTAGTTCATCTTCACGTCGGGGGAGATGCGACCCTCGAAGTTGCGGTTGCCGGAGAGCACCGCGGTGGCCGTCAGGTCGTTGTCGTTGATGGCCTTGCTGATCGCCTCGTCCAGCGGGCCGGAGTTGCCGATGCAGGTGGCGCAGCCGTAGCCGACGAGGTAGAAGCCGAGCTTCTCGAGGTACGGCCACAGGCCGGCCTTCTCGTAGTAGTCGGTGACGACCTGCGAGCCGGGGGCCATGGAGGTCTTGACCCACGGCTTGGCCGACAGGCCCTTCTCGACGGCGTTGCGGGCGAGCAGCGCGGCGCCGAGCATCACGGACGGGTTCGAGGTGTTGGTGCAGGAGGTGATGGAGGCGATCACGACGGCACCGTGGTCGAGGACGAACTCGCCCTTCTCCTCGGAGACGACCTTGACCGGCTTGGTCGGCCGGCCCTCGGAGCCGTTCGCGGCCGACTGGACATTCACGGCACCGTCGTCGGCGAAGGACAGGGCGACCGGGTCGGACGCCGGGAAGGACTCCTCGACGGCCTCGTCGAGCTGGGTGTGGTCGGCCGGGTGGTGCTCCTCCACGTAGTTGTGGATGTCCTTGCGGAAGGCGCTCTTCGACTCCGACAGCAGGATCCGGTCCTGCGGGCGCTTCGGGCCGGCGATGGACGGAACCACGTCACCGAGGTCGAGCTCGAGGTACTCGGAGTACTGCGGCTCGACATCCGCGTCGTGCCACAGGCCCTGCTCCTTGGCGTAGGCCTCGACGAGGGCGAGCTGCTCGTCGCTGCGGCCGGTCAGGCGCAGGTAGTTCACGGTCTCCTCGTCGATCGGGAAGATCGCCGCGGTGGAGCCGAACTCGGGGCTCATGTTGCCCAGGGTGGCGCGGTTGGCCAGCGGCACCTCGGCGACGCCCTTGCCGTAGAACTCGACGAACTTGCCGACGACACCGTGCTTGCGCAGCATCTCGGTGACGGTGAGGACCACGTCGGTGGCGGTCACGCCCGGCTTGATCTCACCGGTGAGCTTGAACCCGACCACGCGCGGGATGAGCATGGAGACCGGCTGGCCGAGCATCGCGGCCTCGGCCTCGATGCCGCCGACGCCCCAGCCGAGCACGCCCAGGCCGTTGACCATGGTGGTGTGCGAGTCGGTGCCGACGCAGGTGTCGGGGTAGGCCTGGCCGTTCCGGACCATGACGGTGCGCGCGAGGTGCTCGATGTTGACCTGGTGCACGATGCCGGTGCCGGGCGGGACGACCTTGAAGTCGTCGAAGGCACCCTGGCCCCAGCGCAGGAACTGGTAGCGCTCCCCGTTGCGCTGGTACTCGATGTCGACGTTGCGCTCGAAGGCGTCGGCGCGGCCGGCGACGTCGATGATCACGGAGTGGTCGATGACCATCTCGGCGGGGGCCAGCGGGTTGACCTTGTTCGGGTCGCCGCCGAGGGTCTCGACGGCCTCGCGCATCGTGGCGAGGTCGACGATGCAGGGCACGCCGGTGAAGTCCTGCATGATCACGCGGGCGGGCGTGAACTGGATCTCGACGCTCGGCTCGGCCGACGGATCCCAGCTCGCGATGGCGCGGATGTGATCGGCGGTGATGTTCGCACCGTCTTCGGTGCGCAGCAGGTTCTCGGCGAGAACCTTCAGTGCGTAAGGGAGTTTCTCGGTGCCCGGAACGGCCGAGAGGCGGAAGATCTCGTAGGAGTTCTCTCCGACCTCCAGCGTCCCCTTGGCGCCGAACGAATCAATACTGGTGCTCACGTCAGCTCCACTCGTCGATGAGGCTCGCCGCCGACGGGGCTGTGTCGACGGCCGAAGCGAGGCCCCGGAGCCGAGCCGGGCCGCAGAACAGGGCCGGACGGCGTCGGAGGCGTCTCGCGGCAAGTCTAACAGTACGCTTGTCCTGTGAACCGATGGGACACAACCGCCGATCCGGCGTCCGGCCGCCGCCGCGGCGCCGTCGCGTAGGGTACGAACGGCGCCGCACGAGCGGCGGCCGTCGAGCCCCACGGAGAGAGATGTCTGCGCCCCTGTCACGTGTCCTGACACCGTCGGCCACCGACCTCCCCCCGGGTGTCTCGCTCGAGCAGGTCCTCGCCGATCTCGCCGACGACCAGGTCTCGGCACCCCCGGACCGCGTCGACGACCTGGTCGCCGTCGTCGAACGCGCGCAACAGCACGGCATCGACCTGAGCATCGTCGTGCTCGACCGCGATCCCCGGCTCGACTCGCAACTGCGCGACCTCGCGACCGACGTCGCCGGCGAGGACGGCGGCACCGTGCTCGTGCTGAGCCCCGGCTGGGCCGGCGCCCACAGCGACAGCATCGACCGGGTGCTCCTCGAGTCCGCGCAGGACCGCACCTACACCGGCGATCCGGTCGTCTCGGCGTCCAACTTCGTCGACGCACTCACCGAGCCCGCGCCGCCCTGGACGCTGCTGACGGTGCTGCTGCTGCTCGCGGTCGCGGGCGCGGCGGGGGCCACGTACCTCGCCAAGGCGGTCCGTCGCCGCGGCGACACCGGCGGGGCGGAGACGGTCGCTGCCGACCGGCCCGCCCGCTGACCGGACCGCACCGAGAATTTTCCCGGCCACTACTGTGGCCGTCGTCACAGTTCAGGGCGTTGACACAGGTCGAATTACCCTTCTGTTATTTGTGACTGGAGTTTCCTCGGGGTGCAAAGTGTCGTACGGTGCACTTGGCGCTCTTGGGGAAGGGGTGTCACACATACCCGGAGTCGGGTCGCGGTGCGAACCGTGAGGCGACGCCGGGCTGCCGAGCGATGCAACCGCGGCCTCGTCCGCGGTGGATCGCTGCTGCGGCGACCCCTTTCCAGGTTGCGCTCGGGTGCGTCCCGCCGGCGCGACCGAGGGAGGGCGATGTGAGGCGTAGCGGTATACGGCAGGCGATGTCCCGACAGCCGTCGCGGACGCCCCGAAGACGCCGACTGTCCCGCACGACTCGGCTGGTTCTCGGTCTCGGCCTGGCCGTCTCCCTGATCGCGGGTACCGCCGCGTCCGCCGGCGCGGTACCGTCCCCGCCGCCGAATCCCAGCGATGCCGATCTCGCGGCCGCCGGGGTGGCCGTCGCCGCCGGGGTGGACCAGGTGGGCAGCCTCATCCTCCGGATCGCCACCGCCGACCAGCAACTCGCCGAACTCGAGAATCAGGTCGCGGTCAAGCGGGAGAACGTCAACCGTGCCCTCGTGGACCTGCAGTCCGCCCGCGACGCCGCCGACGCCGCCGCCCACGCGGTCGCCCTGTCGCAGCAGGCGCTGAAGGACGCGGGCACCCGGATCCGGCAGGCGCAGCAGGACTTCGACGCGTTCGCCCGCGACAGCTACGTCCAGGGCACCAATGTCGCCTCCCTCGCCTCGTTCATCGGCTCCACCGGTCCCGACGACCTGCTCGACCGCGCCCAGATCATGCGCCTGCTCTCCGCGGGCCGCACCGTCGTCCTCGACGCCCTCGAACGTGCCCGCACCGAGCAGGCCAACCGGGACTCGCGGGCGCGGGCCAGCAAGCAGGAGGCGGACGCCGCCGCCGCCGCGGCGGAGGAACGCCGGGCCGCCGCCGAGGCGGCGATCGCCGAGGCGCGCACCGCGCTGGCCGCGCAGACGGCCGAGAAGCAACGCATCGAACAGGACCGCGCGCAGGCGCAGGCCGAACTCGACCGGGCCCGCGGCACCGTCACCGGGCTCGAGGGCCAGCGCGCGCAGTACGCGGAGTGGGATCGGCAGCGGCAGGCCGAGGAGGCCGCGGCGGCCGCGGCCGAGACCGCCGCCCGGCAGGCTGCGGCCGACGCCGCCCGGCGCGTCGCCGCCGACGCCGACGCCCGCGCCCGCGCGGCCGAACTGGCCAACGGGCAGCGGCCCCACACCCAGATCGACGACTACGTGCGGCCCCGGCCGGCGGCCGCCGAATCCGGCGAGTCCGAGGTCGGATTCGAGTCGCCGCTGCCACCCACCTCCGACGCGACCACCACCCGGCCGGGCCGCACCACGCCCGAGCAGGACGAGTCGGGTACCGACGGGTCGGGCACCGACGGATCCGAGGACGGCACCGGCGGGTCGGGCACCGACGGATCCGGGGACGGCACCGGCGGATCCGGGGACGGCACCGACGGATCGGGGGACGGCACCGACGGATCGGGCGAGCCGACGACCGACGGCAGCGGCGAGTCCGACTCGGAGGACTCGACGATCCCCGACCGCGCCGACCCGGTCGAGGAGGAGGGCACCACCACGTCTCCGCCGACCCGCAGCCGGCCCAGGACCACTCCCAAGCCGGGCTCGACCCTCGGCGGCACCGCCGCCGTCGAAACGGTGATCGACCGGGCGATGTCGCAGATCGGGGTGCCCTACGCCTGGGGTGGTGGCGACGAGAACGGTCCGACCCTCGGCATCCGCGACGGCGGCGTCGCCGACAGCTACGGGGACTACAACAAGGTCGGCTTCGACTGCTCCGGGCTGATGATCTACGCATTCGCCGGGATCGGGATCTCGCTGCCGCACTACACCGGCTACCAGTACACCGCGGGCGAGCAGGTGCCGTCGGCCGAGATGCGCCGCGGCGACATGATCTTCTACGGCCCGAACGCCAGCCAGCACGTGGGCCTCTACCTGGGCGACGGGCAGATGATCGAGGCGCCGCAGTCGGGTTCGCACGTGAAGATCTCACCGGTACGCTGGGACGGCATGACCCCGTACGTGGTACGGATGGTGTCCTGAGGCACCGCTTCGGCCCGGCCGGAGGCGGGCTCGCTCGACACCGGTGACCGCGGGCGTCGGCTCGGCGACGGCGGGGGCGTCCGGCACCTGGAATAGTGGTGTGGGTAGGTGACTTCGAGCAGGAACGACCTAGGCGAAAGCGGTGGATTCTTGGTGACCTCACGCGAGGGTGGCACGTCGGGCACGGCAACGTCGGACGCGAAGACCGCCACGGCGGCCGCGGCCGCCCCGGCCGGGGACGCGGCACGCACGTCGGACCAGGCACACGATGTGCGCCTGCTTGAGCAGGCGATCTACGAGGTCAAACGGGTGATCGTCGGTCAGGACCGGCTCGTCGAGCGGATGCTCGTCGGCGTCCTCGCCCGCGGCCACGTGCTGCTCGAAGGTGTTCCCGGCGTGGCCAAGACCCTCGCGGTCGAGACGTTCGCGAAGGTCGTCGGCGGCTCGTTCTCCCGCGTGCAGTTCACCCCGGACCTGGTGCCGACCGACCTCGTCGGCACCCGCATCTACCGGCAGGGCCGCGAGGCGTTCGACACCGAACTCGGGCCCGTCGTGGCGAACTTCGTGCTCGCCGACGAGATCAACCGGGCCCCGGCGAAGGTACAGTCCGCGCTGCTCGAGGTGATGGCCGAACGGCACGTCACGATCGGTGGCAGGACCTTCCCCATGCCCGACCCGTTCCTGGTGATGGCCACCCAGAACCCGATCGAGAACGAGGGCGTGTATCCGCTGCCGGAGGCCCAGCGCGACCGGTTCCTGTTCAAGGTCCTCGTCGACTACCCCACGGTCGAGGAGGAACGCGAGATCGTCTACCGCATGGGGGTGGCCGCACCCGAACCCAAGCAGGTCCTCGACAGCGACGAGCTGATCCGCCTGCAGCAGGTCGCCAACCGCGTGTTCGTCCACCACGCCCTCGTCGACTACGTGGTGCGCGTCATCTTCGCCACCCGCGCCCCCGGCGAGATCGGCCTGACCGAGGTCGACGGGTGGATCGCCTACGGGGCCTCCCCGCGGGCGACCCTCGGCATCATCTCCGCCGCGCGCGCCCTGGCGCTGCTGCGCGGTCGCGACTACGTCGTGCCGCAGGACGTCGTCGACATCATCCCGGACGTGCTGCGGCACCGGCTGGTGCTGTCCTACGACGCCCTCGCCGACGACGTCACGCCCGACCAGATCATCGCCCGCATCCTGCAGACCGTCGGCATGCCGCAGGTCGCCCCGCAGGCCAACCCGCCCGCCCCGGTCCCGGTCGGGGCCGCGGCCGCGCCGGCGGCAGGCGTGACCGGGCCGGAGGCGGGTGCGGGGCAGCGGTGAGCCGACGCCCCCCGGTGACCCCGCCGACCTTCCGTTCCGGCGAGCTGCGTGACCCCGCCCTCACGGCGGCGCTGCGGACCCTCGAGCTGACCGTGCGGCGCCGCCTCGACGGGGTGCTGCACGGCGACCACCTCGGGCTCATCCCGGGGCCCGGCTCGGAGCCCGGCGACGCCCGCGAGTACCAGCCCGGCGACGACGTGCGGCAGATGGACTGGTCCGTCACCGCCCGCACCACCCACCCGCACGTGCGGCAGACCGTCGCCGACCGCGAACTCGAGACCTGGTTGGCGATCGACCTCTCGCCCAGCCTCGACTTCGGCACCGGGGTCTGCGAGAAGCGGGACCTCGCCGTGGCCGCCGCCGCCGCGGTCGGCTACCTCGCCGGCGGCGGCGGCAACCGGATCGGTGCCGTGGTGAGCACCGGGGCGCGCACCCACCGCGTGCCCGCCCGCGGCGGCCAGTTGCACACGCAGGCGATGCTCCGCTCGATCGCGACGACCCCGCACGCCCCCGACGGCACCCGCGGGGACCTGCGCGGGCTGATCGAGTCGCTGCGCCGCCCGCAGCGTCGCCGCGGCCTGGCCGTCGTCGTCAGCGACTTCCTCGGCCCCATCGACTGGGAGCGTTCGCTGCGCGCCCTGTCCGGCCGGCACGACCTGCTCGCGGTGGAAGTCCTCGACCGCCGCGACCTCGAACTGCCCGACCTCGGCGACGTCGTGCTGCACGACCCCGAGACCGGGCACACCCGCGAGTTCACCACCAGCGAGCAGTTGCGCGCCGACTACGCCCGGGCCGCCGCCGAGCACCGCGCCGCCGTGCGCAAGGCCGTCCGCGGCTGCGGCGCCCCGCTGCTGAGCCTGCGCACCGACCGCAACTGGATCGACGACGTGGTCCGGTTCGTCGCCGCCCGCCGCCACAGCTTCGGCGCCCCGGTGAAGGGGGGCCGGTGAGCATCTCCGACTTCACCGCGCCGTGGTGGTTGCTGTTCCTGTTCGTCGTCGGGGCCCTCGCCGCCGGATACGTGGCGGTGCAACGCCGCCGGATGCGGCACACGCTGCGGTTCACCAACCTCGAGCTGCTCGAGAAGGTCGCCCCCCAGCGGCCCGGCCGCAGCCGGCACGTCCCGGTCGCGTTGCTGCTGGCCGGGCTGGCGCTGCTCACCGTCGCCGCTGCCGGGCCCACCGCCGAGCAGCGGGTTCCGCGCAACCGCGCCACCGTTGTCCTGGTGATCGACGTGTCGCTGTCGATGCAGGCCACCGACGTCGAGCCCACTCGCCTCGCCGCCGCGCAGGCCGCCGCCAAGTCGTTCGCCGACGACCTGACTCCCGGCATCAACCTCGGCCTGGTGGCGTTCTCCGGCACCGCGTCGGTGCTCGTCTCGCCGACCACCAACCGGGAGGCCACCAAGACCGCGATCGACAACCTGCAGCTGAGCGAGCGCACCGCCACCGGCGAGGCGATCTTCACGGCCCTGCAGTCCGTCGACACCCTCGCCGCGGTGCTCGGCGGCGGCGACCAGGCACCCCCGGCGCGGATCGTGCTGCTCTCGGACGGCAAGCAGACCGTCCCGGAGAGCCCCGACGACCCGCGCGGCGGCTTCACCGCCGCCCGGCAGGCCGCGGACAAGGACGTGCCCGTCTCGACCATCTCCTTCGGTACCGAGTACGGCACCGTCACGATCGAGGACGAGCGCATCCCGGTGCCGGTGGACGACCCGTCCCTGAAGGAGATCGCCAACCTCTCCGGCGGCACCTTCTTCACCGCATCGAACCTGCAGGAACTCGAGGACGCCTACAACACCCTCGAGGAACAGATCGGGTACGAGACCACCCGCGGCGACGCCAGCCGCCCGTGGCTGATCCTCGGTGTCCTCGCCGTCGCCGGGGGTGTCGCCGCCGCCCTGCTGCTGCGCCAACGCCTGCCCTGACCTGCGCCGCGGACCGCGTGCCCGCCGCCGCGGGCGCCTTGTTACCGACCCGTACCGCCACCAGATAGGGTTTGACCCCATGACTGACGCAAGCAGCCCCGCCGGATTGCCGCGCCCCGCGGCCACCCCCCGCTCGGTTCTCGTCACCGGCGGCAACCGCGGCATCGGCCTCGCCGTCGCTCGCCGCCTGCAGGCGGACGGCCACAAGGTCGCCGTCACCCACCGCGGCTCCGGCGCCCCGGACGGACTGTTCGGCGTCCGGTGCGATGTCACCGACAGCGCGTCCGTCGACGCCGCGTTCAAGGAGGTCGAAGAGCACCAGGGCCCGGTCGAGGTCCTGGTCGCGAACGCCGGCATCACCGACGACACGCTGCTGATGCGGATGACCGAGGACCAGTTCGCGAAGGTCATCGACGCCAACCTCACCGGTGCGTTCCGGTGCGCGAAGCGCGCCAACCGCGCGATGCTGCGGGGGCGCTGGGGTCGGATGATCTTCCTCGGCTCGGTCGTCGGCATGGCCGGTCAGGCGGGGCAGATCAACTACGCGTCCTCGAAGGCCGGCGTCATCGGCCTGGCCCGCTCGGTGACCCGCGAACTCGGCTCGCGTTCGATCACGGCGAATGTCGTCGCGCCCGGATTCATCGAGACGGACATGACCGCCGAGCTCTCCGACGACGTCCGCGACACCGCGAAGAAGTTCATCCCGCTGCAGCGTCTCGGCAAGCCCGAGGACGTCGCGGCGGTCGTGAGCTTCCTCGCGTCCGACGACTCCGCCTACGTCTCCGGCGCGGTCATCCCCGTCGACGGCGGCCTCGGCATGGGGCACTGACGCCGGCACGCACGCCACCACATCCGAAACTCACTGGAGGACCGACACACTCATGGGCGGACTGCTCGAGGGCAAGACCATTCTCGTCACCGGCATCATCACCGACGCCTCCATCGCCTTCCACACCGCGAAGGTCGCGCAGGAACAGGGCGCGAAGGTCGTCGTCACCGGCTTCGACCGGCTGCGCCTGATCGATCGCATCGCGCAGCGGCTGCCGCAGCCGGTGCCCCCGGCCCTCGAACTCGACGTGCAGAACACCGACCACCTCGACACCCTCGCCGGCCGGGTGCGCGAGCTCGCCCCCGAGGGCCTCGACGGCGTCGTGCACTCCATCGGCTTCGCCCCCCGCTCCTGCCTGGGCAGCCCGTTCCTCGACGCGCCGTGGACCGACGTCGCCGTCGCCCTCGAGGTCTCCGCCTACTCCTACGCCGCGCTCGCCAAGGCCCTGCTGCCCGTCCTCAACGACGGCGCCTCCCTGGTCGGCATGGACTTCGACCCCGCCCGCGCCGTCCCGTTCTACAACTGGATGGGCGTGTCCAAGGCCACCCTCGAGTCCGTCAACCGGTACGTCGCCAAGGAGGTCGGCGGCCGCGGTATCCGCTCCAACCTCGTCGCCGCCGGCCCGATCAAGACCCTCGCCGCGAAGGCCATCGCCGGCGACGCCACCGGCCCCGGCGCCGAGATGAACCGGCTCAACGAGGGCTGGTCCGCGGCGGCCCCGATCGGCTGGGACGTCGACGACCCCACGCCCGTCGCGAAGACCGTGTGCACGGTGCTGTCCGACTGGCTGCCCGGCACCACCGGGTCGATCGTCTACGTCGACGGGGGATTCCATTCCCAGGTCGGCTTCGGTGCCGGCGCCTAGGGTCGAGCCATGACCCGTACCTCCGAGCCGTACGACGCACTGCTGGTGCTCTCGTTCGGCGGTCCGGAAGGGCCGGACGACGTGCGCCCGTTCCTCGAGAATGTCACCCGGGGCCGCGGCGTGCCGCCCGAACGCCTCGACGAGGTCGCCGAGCACTACCTGCACTTCGGGGGTGTCTCACCGATCAACGCCCTCAACCGCGACCTCATCGCGCGCCTCGAGGCGGACTTCGCCGCCGCCGGGCTGGATCTGCCGATCTACTTCGGCAACCGCAACTGGCACCCGATGATCGAGGACACCGTCGCGGCCATGCGCGACGACGGGGTGCGCAACGCGCTGGTGTTCCCCACCTCGGCGTGGGGTGGCTATTCGGGGTGCCGGCAGTACCACGAGGACATCGCCCGCGCCCGCGCCGCCGTCGGCGACGACGCACCCGTGCTGACCAAGCTGCGGCACTTCTACGATCACCCGCTGTTCCTCGACGCCGTCGCCGACGCGGTCGCCGCGGCGCGGGCACAGCTGCCCGCCGACCGCCGCGACGCGGCGCGCCTGGTGTTCACCGCCCACTCGGTGCCCACCGCCGCCGACGCCACCGGCGGCCCACCCGAGCTGGGCGGGCACCTGTACAGCCGGCAGGTCGCCGAGGCGGCCCGCCTGGTCGCCACCGCCGCCGGCAGCGCCGACCACGACCTGGTGTGGCAGTCCCGATCCGGGCCGCCGCAGGTGCCGTGGCTCGAGCCGGACATCGTCGACCACCTCGAGGCCCTGCACGCGCGCGGCGTCGACGCGGTCGTCGTCGTGCCCGTCGGCTTCGTCTCCGACCACCTCGAAGTCGTCTGGGACCTCGACACCGAAGCCCGCGACCGGGCCGCGGAACTCGGCATGGCGTTCGCCCGCGCCGCCACCGCCGGCCCTGACCCGCGGTTCGTGCAGATGGTGCGCGAGCTGGTGCGCGAACACCTCGACGGCGCCGCCCCCGTGCGGCGCGGCACCCAGCCGCTGCTGGGCGTCGGCTGCAACGGCGTGCTGTGCGCACCGGAATGCTGCCGGCCACCGGCCCGGCCCCGCCGCTGACCGGGCGGGCTCAGCCCACCACCCCGGGCTCGGGGTAAGAGAACGAGGACGCCGGGCCTCTCCGAGGCGTGTCCGCGGCATCGGGTCAGGCGTGATGCCCCGCCCGGACCGCGGCCGCCACCGCCCCGAGCCGGGCGGCCCGCACCGCGGCCCACAGCGGACGCAGCGCCTCCTCCCGCGCGGCCTGCCCGCTGGCCGAGGCGGCCCTCGGTTCCACACCGCGGCCGGCGACCGTGAGGATGGCCGCGACCTGATCGGCCGAGTCGAGGATGCGGGCCGCGCGCCCCGGCATCGACTCCGGATACCGGTGCCGCGCATGTTCGGCGACCTCGGCCGCGATCTGCTCCCGGGGGTCGGCGGTGCGGCCGTCCGCGCCGACGGTCAGCACCCGGCCCACCCTCGCCGCCGCGTCCCGCACCGCCTCGCGCATGGCGAACTCGGCCTCCCCGAGGCCGGGCTCGGCGGGCGGCTCGGGCACCGCCGGGACCGCGAACAGCGTCCAGCGCAGCACGTCGGGCCCCTCCACCGAGGGGACGAAGCCGAGACCGGGGGTCCCGGGTGCGCCGGCGAGCACCGCCTCGCCGGCCGCGACCGCGGCGCGCGCCAGCTCGGTGCCCGGCGGCAGGCCCCGCACGTCGCCGGGCACGGGCAGCACCAGCCGGATCCCGTCCACGCCGGCCGGATCGGCCCGGCGCAGCGCGGACAGCAGCACGGCGGCGCCGTCCACGGGCGAATGCTCGGGCACGGCGGAGAAGTCGGCGGCGGGCTCGTCGCGGGAGACCACCAGATGCATCGGCGCCCAGGCGTGCAGGGCGTCGATGACGTCGTCCGGTGCGGCGTGCCCGGCCAACCAGGAACCGGCCCACACCGTCAGGGTCTGACCGGGTGAACTCACGGTTTCCGAGCATAGGCGCCGTCCCGGCAACGGGGCCACGGCCGGTCGGCGTGCCCTCCCGCCGCGGCGGCCGCGGCGGCCCTAACGTGGCGGGCGTGAGTCCCGACATGTACGGCGGCGACATCTTCGCCGGCCATCCGCGCGCCCGTAAGCCCACGATCCCCGAGGTGCCCGCCGAGAAGGACCTGGTGGTCGAGGACGTCGCGTCCGGTTGGTGCGGTGCGATCGTCGGCATCGAACGCACCTACGACGGCGACTTCGTCCGGCTCGAGGACGCTTCGCGGTGCACCCGGCTGTTCGCGCTGCGCCCCGCCGCGTTCCTCCTCGACGGCCGGCCGGTGACGCTGGTGCGGCCCGCGCCGCGGCCGAGGGCGGGCGGCCCCACCCGGTCCGCGTCCGGGTCCACGAAGGTCGAGGGGTTGCGGGCGCGGGTCGCGCGCGGCAGCCGCATCTGGGTGGAGGGCGTGCACGACGCGGCCCTCGTCGAACGCGTGTGGGGGCACGATCTGCGCGTCGAGGGGGTCGTGGTCGAGCAACTCGAGGGCCTGGACAATCTCGGGGAGCGGCTCGCCGGGTTCGCGCCCGGTCCCGGCCGCCGCGTGGGGGTGCTCGCCGACCATCTCGTCGCCGGATCCAAGGAGGAGCGGCTGACCGCGAACCTCGGGCCGCACGTGCTCGTCACCGGGCATCCGTTCGTCGACGTGTGGCAGGCGGTGCGGCCCAAGGCGCTGGGAATCGAGGCGTGGCCGACGATTCCGCGCGGGCAGGACTGGAAGACCGGGGTGTGCCGGGCGCTGGGGTGGGGCAGCCCGCAGGACGGGTGGCGCCGCGTCTACTCGGCGGTGTCGAGCTTCCGGGATCTCGAGGCGCCGCTGATCGGGGCGGTCGAGCGGCTCGTCGACTTCGTCACCGAGCCCACCGGGGACTGACCGCGCCGGGGCCGTGACCTGCGGAGCCACCCGCGATGTCCGATTTGTGGTTGGATGGCGTCGTGTCGGCATTGATATGGCTGATCGCCGGGCTGGTGCTCGCCGCCGCGGAGGCGCTGACGGGTGATTTCGTCCTGCTGATGCTCGGTGGCGCGGCCCTGGCCACCGCCGGGGTGTCCGCCGCGACGGATCTGCCGGTGTGGGCCGACGCGGTGGTGTTCGCGGTGTCGTCGCTGGTGCTGCTGGGCGGGGTGCGGCCGGTGCTGCGCCGGCGCTACGCCCTGCCGCCGGCGAAGGCGACGAACGTGGACGCCCTGCCGGGCAAGCAGGCACTGGTGCTCGAGGAGGTGGCCGCGCACTCCGGGCAGGTGAAGCTGGACGGTGAGGTGTGGACGGCGCGTCCGCTGGACGTCACCGAGGTGTATCCGCCCGGCACGACCGTGACCGTGATGCAGATCGACGGCGCGACGGCCGTCGTGTGGAAGGGGCCGTAGATGGAAGCGCTGATCGTGCTCGCCGTCGTCGTGGCGTTCGTGGCGCTGGTGGTCGTCAAATCGGTGGCGCTGGTGCCGCAGGCCGAGGCCGCGGTGATCGAGCGGCTCGGCCGCTACTACCGGACCGTGTCGGGACAGCTGACGTTCCTGGTGCCGTTCGTCGACCGGATCCGCGCCAAGGTGGACCTGCGCGAGCGGGTGGTCTCGTTCCCGCCGCAGCCGGTGATCACCCAGGACAACCTCACCCTGAGCATCGACACGGTCGTGTACTTCCAGGTGACGAATCCGCAGGCCGCCGTGTACGAGATCAGCAACTACATCGCGGCGGTGGAGCAGCTGACGGTGACCACGCTGCGCAACGTGGTCGGCGGCATGACCCTGGAGGAGACGCTGACCTCCCGCGATTCGATCAACGGGCAGCTGCGCGGCGTGCTCGACGAGGCGACCGGCCGCTGGGGACTGCGCGTGGCCCGGGTGGAGCTCAAGAGCATCGATCCGCCCCCGTCGATCCAGGAGTCGATGGAGAAGCAGATGAAGGCGGACCGGGAGAAGCGGGCGATGATCCTCACCGCCGAGGGGCACCGGGAGTCGGCGATCAAGACCGCCGAGGGCGACAAGCAGTCCCGGATCCTGTCGGCCGAGGGCGCCAAGCAGGCGGCCATCCTCGAGGCGGAGGCCGATCGCCAGTCGCGGATCCTGCGCGCCCAGGGTGACCGCGCCGCGAAGTACCTCGAGGCGCAGGGCCAGGCGAAGGCCATCGAGAAGGTGTTCGCGGCGATCAAGTCCGGTCGGCCGACGCCCGAGTTGCTCGCGTACCAGTACCTGCAGACGCTGCCGCAGATGGCGCAGGGCGACGCGAACAAGGTGTGGATGGTGCCGAGCGATTTCGGGGACGCCCTCAAGGGCTTCGCCCGGCACCTCGGTGCGCCGGGCGAGGACGGGGTGTTCCGGTTCGAGCCGAGCCCGGTCGACGAGAGGCTCCCGCGGCCGGAGGATGACACCGACGAGGTGGCCGACTGGTTCTCCACCGCGCGCGACCCGGAGGTCGCGCAGGCCGTCGCCGCCGCCGAGGCCGTCGCCCGCAAGCCGGTCGATCCGGCGCTGCACAACCCGACCGGCGCCGAACGCCGGGGCGGGGAGCCGGCCGCGTCCCCCGCGACGGCGTTGCCGCCGTCGGAGCCGATCACGGGCGGATGGGTGCAGCCGCAGCCGGGGCAGCGGCACGGCGAACCCCGGTGACCGGAGGGCCGTTCAGGTGAGCAGGCCCCGCCCGACCCCGCACACCGCGATCGCCCACAGCACGCTGGTGAAGGTGCCGATGATGAACTGCTCGGAGGCCTGGGGTTCGCGCAGTTCGGGGTAGCGGGCCAGGCCCTTGACGGCCAGCACGACGGCGATGCCCTCCGGCCAGCCGGACAGGATCGCGGCGGCGACCGCCGCCCGCTCGAGCAGGCCGATCACCCGACCGCCGCGCAGCGGCCCGGGCGGCGGTTCGGGGCCGGCCGGCGACGGCGACGGGGAGGGGGCCGGTCCCGCGTCGGGCTGGCGGCGGGCGATGCGGAACGAGGCCAGCACGGCGGGGGCGCCCCCGGTGACCGCCGCCAGGGTCGTGAGCACCAGGGTCGCGGCGAGGGCGACGCCGTGCACGGCGGGCGTGGCCGTCGCGGTGAGGGCGGCGCCGGCGAGCGCCGCCGTAGCGAGCCCGGCGACGAGCCACACCGGTGCGCCGCGGCGCAGGCTCAGGGCCGGAGCCAGCGCGGCGACGGCGAGCAGAACCAGGGTGACGACGGTCAACGGTCGGCCCTTTCCAGGAGGCGGCGGGCGAGGTCGCGGCCGGCCGGTTCGGCCTGCCAGCCGGCGGCGGCCAGGCGCTGCGACACCGCCTGGGTGCTGATGCCGAGCCGCGCGGCGGCCTCGGCCTGCGTCAGCCCGCCCCGGACGAGGTCGACGGCCTCGTGCCCGGCGTCGGACCGGCGGGTCACCAGCAGCGCCACCAGGGTGAGGGCGGCGTCCGCGTCGGCGGCCGCGGCGGTGTCCGAGCCCTCCACGGCGACCCGCGCGGGGGCGTTCTTGGCGCGGTCGACGGCGCGGCGGGCATGCTCGAACGCCGGTCCCCGGCCGGCGCGGGTCTGCGCCGGCAGGGGCTGCTCGACGGCGCCGGCGCCGATGCCGACGCTCCAGCAGCCGCGGCGGACGAGGTCGAGTGCGAGATCGACGACGACGGCCGGGTCGTCGGCGACGGCCTGGACCTCGTCGCCGGCGGTACGTTCGAACGGGCGCAGCAGCTCGGCGTCGCGCAGCTCGGTGAGCAGGTCCGCGACCCGGTCGACGTCGCGACGGCTGCCGCGCTGGTCGACGGTCAACACGAACATGACTCAAGGATGCAGACTTGAATATGGAAAATCAAGGTTTCAGACTTGACCGGTCGGGCGCCGGGAGGCGCGACTCGAGCCACAGTCCCGACGCGCCGAGAGCGATGCACACCGCCGAGACCGCCAGCAATGCGGGATCGGTCCGTCCCGTCAGGGCGTCGCCGAGCAGCACCATGCCCACCGTGCCCGGCAGGATGCCGGCGACCGTGCCCAGTGTGTACGGGACCAGCCGCACCGACGAGACCCCGCAGCAGTAGTTGACCACCGCGAACGGCAGTGGCGCGATCAGCCGCAGCGACCCCACCGCGAGCCAGCCCCGGCGGGCCAGCCGCTCGTCGACCGCCTGCGCCGTCGGATGATTCAGGTGGGCCTCGACCACGCCGCGGCCGATCGCGCGCACCAGCAGCAGCGCCAGCACGGCGCTGACGGTCGTGGCGGCGACGGTCACCGCGATCCCGGTGGCCGACCCGAACAGCACCCCGGCGCTGAGGGTGAACACCGTCCGCGGGAACGGGGCCACGGTCACCACCGCGTGGATCAGGAAGAACAGCAGCGGGAAGAGCGGCCCGGCCGACTCGGCCCACGCACGCACCTCGGCGACGGACGGGTGGGGGAGCAGCACCGCGACGACCGCGAGCGCGGCCAGTACGGCGAGGGCACCGAGGATCCGGCGGTCCCGCAGCATCCTCGTCACGAACGGTCACGATACCGGGGCCGGGGGCCGGACGAGCGGTTGCCTCGGCACGCGGTAGATTCCTTAGGCGACGACATTATCGATCGCTAGGGAAACTGTGGTGATCCCCACAATAGGGCCGGCGTGTATGCGGCTAGCATCACATCGGAATCGGTTTAAGGTTTCCCACGGCCGTGTTCGGCGAGCCCGCCCGCTGCGTACGAGAGGACCCTCACGTGTCATTAGCTTCAGAAGCCGAGGACGCTGCGCGCGCCTATGCGCAGTGGCAGGAGGCGGTGGCGGGGGTGCTGGCCAAGTCCCGCCGCGTCGACCCCGCGGAGTTCGGACCGGAACCGCAGCGACTGCTCGCAACCACCACCTACGACGACGTCGCCGTCGCCCCCCTCTACGGCGTGCGCGACGAGCGTCCCGAGGCGCCGTTGCCCGGCTCCTTCCCGTTCGTCCGCGGCGGTTCCGCGACCCGCGACGTCAACACCGGCTGGCTCGTCAGCGCCCGCTTCGGCGACACTGCCGGTGACGTGAACGAGCGCATCCTCGACGCCCTCGAGAACGGCGTCAGCGCCCTGTGGCTGCGCGTCGGCACGGACGGCATCGCGATCGGCGACCTGCCCGCCGCGCTCGACAAGGTCCTGTTCGACCTCGCGCCGGTCACCCTCGACGCCGGCGCCGACACCGCCGCCGCGGCGGCCGCGCTCTACGCCCTGCTCGATGCGCGCACCGACGTTGCCGATCGCGCCGCCGTGCGCCTGCACCTCGGTGCCGCGCCGCTGACCAGCGCGTTCTCGGGTCGGGCCGACGTCACCGTGGCCCAGGCCGTCGAACTCGCCCACGCCGCCGCGGACCGCGCCGAGACCGTGCGGGCCCTCACCGTCGACGGCACCGCGTTCCACAACGCCGGGGCCGCCGACGCCGAGGAACTCGGGGCCGCCGTCGCCGCCGGCCTCGAGTACCTGCGCGAGCTGACCGGCAGCCGCCAGTCCGCGGCCCGTGCGCTCGGCCAGATCGAGTTCCGGCTCGCCGCCACCGACGACCAGTTCCAGACCATCGCCAAGTTCCGCGCCGGCCGGCAGCTGTGGGCCCGCATCGCGCAGGTCGTGGGCGCCGCCGACGCCGGCCACGCCCCCCAGCACGCCGTCACCTCCGCCGCGATGATGACCCAGCGCGACCCCTGGGTGAACATGCTGCGCACCACCCTCGCCGCGTTCGGCGCCGGCATCGGCGGGGCGGACGCGGTCACCGTGCTCCCGTTCGACACCGCCCTGCCGACCGGTGCGCTCGGCGTGTCGGAGGCCTTCTCCGCGCGCATCGCCCGCAACACCCAGCTGCTGCTGCTCGAGGAATCCAACCTCGGCCGTGTCCTCGATCCGGCCGCCGGGTCCTGGTACGTCGAGGAACTCACGGCGCAGATCGCGGCCAAGGCGTGGGAGTTCTTCCAGCAGATCGAGGCGGCCGGCGGCTACCGCGCCGCCCTCGACGACGGCCTGATCGGCGAGCGCATCGCCGCCACCCGCGCCCGCCGGGACTCCGACATCGCCCACCGCCGGACCGCGGTGACCGGCGTCAACGAGTTCCCGAACCTCGCCGAGGCCCCGCTGCCCGCGAAGACTGCCGACGCCGGCGCCGATGTCGCCCGGTACGCCGCGGCGTTCGAGGCGCTGCGCAACCGCTCCGACGTCCATCTCGCCGCGCACGGCACCCGGCCCAAGGCGCTGCTCGCCCCGCTCGGCCCGATCGCCGAGCACAACATCCGCACGACGTTCGCCGCGAACCTGCTCGCCTCCGGCGGCATCGAGACGGTCAACCCCGGCCCGCTGTCCGTCGACGACGACAGCATCGCCGCCGCCGTCCGCGACTCGGGCGCCACCGTCGCCGTCGTGTGCGGCACCGACAAACGCTACGGCGAACAGGCCGCCGCCGCGGTCACCGCGCTCCGCGGCGCCGGGATCGGTACCGTCCTGCTGGCCGGGCCGGAGAGGGCCGTGAGCGAGACCACCGGCGCCGAGCGCCCGGACGGGTTCCTCACCGCCAAGATCGACGCGATCGCCGCGCTGACCGACCTGCTGACCACCCTGGGAGCGTAAGTGAGCATCGAACACGAGATCGGCAGCTTCGCCGACGTCCCGCTGACGGATCCGGCGGCGCCGGCTCCCGCCGCCCCCACCGAGGAGCAGGCCACGGCGCTCGTCGAATCGGTCGCCGCCGCCAACCACTACACGACCGATCAGGTGGTGTGGTCCACGCCCGAGGGCATCGACGTCAAGCCCGTCTACACCAAGGCCGACCGCGACCGGATCGTCGCCGAGGGCTACCCGCTGGGCAGCTACCCGGGCCTCGAGCCGTTCGTGCGCGGCCCGTACCCGACGATGTACGTCAACCAGCCGTGGACCATCCGCCAGTACGCGGGCTTCTCCACCGCCGCCGAGTCCAACGCCTTCTACCGGCGCAACCTCGCGGCCGGGCAGAAGGGCCTGTCGGTGGCGTTCGACCTGGCCACCCACCGCGGCTACGACTCGGATCATCCCCGCGTGCAGGGCGATGTCGGCATGGCCGGCGTCGCGATCGACTCGATCCTCGACATGCGGCAGCTGTTCGACGGCATCGACCTGTCGCAGGTGTCGGTGTCGATGACCATGAACGGCGCCGTCCTGCCGATCCTGGCGCTGTACGTCGTCGCCGCGGAGGAGCAGGGCGTCAAGCCCGAGCAGCTGGCCGGAACCATTCAGAACGACATTCTGAAGGAGTTCATGGTCCGCAACACCTACATCTATCCGCCCAAGCCGTCGATGCGAATCATCTCCGACATCTTCGCCTACACCAGCGCGAACATGCCGCGCTTCAACTCCATCTCGATCTCCGGCTACCACATCCAGGAGGCCGGTGCGACCGCCGACCTCGAGCTGGCCTACACCCTCGCCGACGGCGTCGAGTACCTCCGCGCCGGCCTCGACGCGGGCATGGAGATCGACAAGTTCGCCCCGCGCCTGTCCTTCTTCTGGGCCATCGGGATGAACTTCTACATGGAGATCGCCAAGATGCGGGCCGGCCGTCTGCTGTGGGCCGAGCTCGTCGAGAAGTTCCACCCGAAGTCGGCCAAGTCCAAGTCGCTGCGCACCCACTCGCAGACCTCCGGCTGGTCGCTCACCGCGCAGGACGTGTTCAACAACGTCGCCCGCACCTGCATCGAGGCGATGGCCGCGACCCAGGGCCACACCCAGTCGCTGCACACCAACGCCCTCGACGAGGCGCTGGCACTGCCGACCGACTTCTCCGCCCGCATCGCCCGCAACACCCAGCTGCTGCTGCAGCAGGAATCGGGCACCACCCGGCCGATCGACCCGTGGGGCGGCTCGTACTACCTCGAATGGCTCACCCACGAGCTCGCCAACCGCGCCCGCAAGCACATCACGGAGGTCGAGGAGGCCGGTGGCATGGCCCAGGCCATCTCCGAGGGCATCCCGAAGCTGCGCATCGAGGAGGCCGCGGCCCGCACCCAGGCGCGGATCGACTCCGGCCGCCAGCCGGTGATCGGCGTCAACAAGTATCAGGTCACCGAGGACCACGAGATCGAGGTCCTCAAGGTCGAGAACTCCCGCGTGCGGGCCGAGCAGATCGCCAAGCTCGAGCAGTTGCGCGCCGACCGTGATCCCGAGGCCGTGCAGGTCGCGCTGGACGCGCTGACCCGCGCCGCCGGCTCGGCCGACGGCGGCCCGGACCACAACCTGCTGGCCCTGGCCATCGACGCGGCCCGCGCCAAGGCCACCGTCGGCGAGATCTCCGACGCCCTCGAGAAGGTGTACGGACGGCACCAGGCCGAGATCCGCACCATCAGCGGGGTCTACCGGGACGAGGCCGGAAAGGCAGGCAACATCAGCACCGCAACCGAACTCGTCGAGAAGTTCGCCGAGGAGGAGGGCCGCCGGCCGCGCATCCTCGTCGCGAAGATGGGGCAGGACGGTCACGACCGCGGGCAGAAGGTGATCGCCACCGCCTTCGCCGACCTCGGCTTCGACGTCGACGTGGGACCGCTGTTCCAGACCCCCGAAGAGGTCGCGAACCAGGCGGCCGACAACGACGTGCACGTCATCGGCGTGTCGTCGTTGGCCGCGGGACACCTGACCCTGGTGCCCGCGCTGCGGGAGGCCCTCGCCGAGGTGGGTCGCCCGGACATCATGATCGTCGTCGGCGGCGTCATCCCGCCCGGCGACTTCGACGAGCTGTACCAGGCCGGGGCCGCGGCGATCTTCCCGCCCGGCACCGTCATCGCGGACGCCGCGGTGGGCCTGCTGCACAAGCTCGCCGACCAGCTCGGTCACGACCTGGGAGCCTGACCCGGCATGGGCAGCACCCCGGTCGGCAGTCCCACCCGTCGGCCCGCGGTCGACGTCGACGCCCTCGCCGAGGCCGTGCTCGCCAACCGGCGGGCCGGCCTGGCGAAGGCGATCACCCTGGTCGAATCCACCCGGGACGACCACCGGGAGCAGGCACAACAGCTGCTGCTGCGCCTGCTCCCGGAGGCGGGCGGAGCGATGCGCGTGGGCATCACCGGCGTCCCCGGCGTCGGCAAGTCCACCTTCATCGACGCGTTGGGCATGTACCTGCTCGGCAAGGGCCACCGGGTGGCGGTGCTCGCGGTGGACCCGTCGTCGACCCGCACCGGCGGCTCCATCCTCGGCGACAAGACGCGCATGGCCCGGTTGTCGGTGCAGCGCGACGCCTACATCCGGCCGTCCCCCACGGCCGGCACCCTCGGCGGCGTCGCCAAGGCCACCCGCGAGACGATGGTGCTGCTCGAGGCCGCCGGATTCGACGTGATCCTCGTCGAGACCGTCGGCGTCGGGCAGTCCGAGGTCACCGTCGCGAACATGGTGGACTGCTTCACCTTCCTGACCCTCGCCCGCACCGGCGACCAGCTGCAGGGCATCAAGAAGGGCGTCCTCGAACTCGCCGACCTCGTCGCGGTGAACAAGGCCGACGGGCCGTTCGAACGCGACGCGCGGGTCGCGGCCCGGGAACTCGCCGGCGCGCTGCGGCTCGTGCACCCGCACGACGCGGTGTGGAAACCCCCGGTGATCACCATGAGCGGCCTGGAGGGCGCCGGCCTGGACACGTTCTGGGACACCGTCCTCGAACACCGCCGGGTGCTCACCGAGGCGGGCCTGTTCGAGGAGAACCGGCGCCGCCAGCTGGTGGACTGGACCTGGACCATGGTGCACGACCAGCTGCTGCGCCGGCTCGAGACCAACCCGCGGGTGCGTGCGCTCCGCGGCGACGTCGAACGCGCCGTGCGCGACGGCTCCCTCACGGCAGCCCTGGCCGCCCAGCAGATCCTCGACGCGTTCGACGCCGCACCCTAGACAGCGGAGCCGGGGCCCAGGCCGCCGGATCGGCGCCCCACGCGCGGGCCGGGAACGGATAGTCCGGATACTCGGCGAGCGCGGGCCGGGCCGCGGTCACCGCCGCGTGCGTGGCCACGGTGCCCGCGCCGGGGCTCGCCGGCGTCGCCGGGTGCGGGTTGCGGCCGGGCGCCTGCAGCAGCCACGCCCCGGTGCGGGCCAGCGCGACCGCTGCGTCGCGGCCCCGCCCGTCCCGGAGCCGCGCGGTGAGCGCGTCGAGCACCCCGGCCGCGAGCAGGTAGCCGCTCGCGTGGTCGAGAGCCTGCACCGGGAGCACTCCCGGCGCGTCCGGGCGGCCCTCGACGACGGCGATCCCGGAGGCGGCCTGCACGATCGAGTCGAAGCCGCGACGGGGCGCCCACGGCCCGGACCATCCCCACGCGCACACCCGGCCGTGCACCACGCCCGGCCGGGCCTGGTGCACGGGTGCGCCGATCAGCGCGTCGAGCGCCCCGGGCCGGTAGCCGGTGAGCAGCACGTCGGCGTCGGCGAGCAGGCGGCGGCACGTCTCCCGGCCGCGGGCGGTGCGCAGGTCCAGCAGCGCGGTGCGCTTGCCCTGCCCGTTCTCGGCGTGCTGCCAGGCGATCTCGGGCAGCGCGGGCGGATCCACCCGCAGCACGTCCGCCCCCAGCAGGGCCAGCGCCCGGGCGGCGACGGGGCCGGCGATCACCCGGGTCAGATCCAGCACCCGGATCCCGGTCAGTGGCCGCGCCGGATCGCCGCCCGGCCGGGTCTCGCCGGCACTGTCGGACCGGGCGAGGATCCGTACCAGCGGGCCCGCCGCCGCGCCCCGGCCCTGCGCGCTCGTGGCCCACTCGTGCTCGGTGCGCACCCGCACCGCGATCGCGTCGTGCGCGGCGGCCGCGTCCTCGACCGCCGCGGCGGGCAGCTGCCGGATCCGGGCGGCGCAGTCGTCCCGGCCCGCACCGTCCGGCAGGTCGAGTGCGCGGAGCAGACGCGCGCGGTGGTGCGGGTAGTTGGCGTGGGTGCGCACCCACCCGTCGGCGGCGGCGAAGAACCCGGACAGTGCCGCGAACCCGTGAACGGGCCGGCCGGCCAGGCGCAGCATCCGGTCCCCGGCGAACGAGGCGGCGATGCGCTCCGGGTCGAGCCGCGCCCCCTGCGGTTCGAGTCCGCGGGTGTGGCGGTATCGGTCGGCGGCCGACGCGAAGGCCGCCACGGCCCCCGTGGCGAGGTCGCCCACCGGCAGCCGGGCGGTGAGGAAGTGCCCGGCCGGGGCGCAGCGGATGCCGGTGGCCGGGTCTGCCGGGACGTCGAGGCCGGCGTCGGCGAGGGCGGCGCTGTAGTCGTCGAGCAGGGCGAGGGGGCGCGTCATGCGCCGAGCCTAGAGCGGGGTTCAGCTCGTGCGGTCCGCGGCCGGCTCGCGCAGTTCGGGGCGGGCCGGCTCGAGGCGTTCGAGCGCACCGGCGGATTCGGCGCGGGTGAGCCGGGAGCGGCGCCACGAGACCGTGAGCAGCGCGATCCATCCGGCCACGATCAGCAGGTACAGCAGGGTGGAGGCCGTGCCGGAGATCTCGAACGCCGTGAAGAGCTTCTGCGCGTTGGTCAGCACGATGACGCCGCCGACGGCGGTGCCGAGCAGGGTGGCCGGCACCCGGCTGACCAGCCATGCCGCGATCGGCGCGGCGATCGCGCCGCCCAGGGCGAGACCGGCCACGACGAGGAGGTTGCCGAGCGATTCCCGGCCGAGACCGACGAGGAAGCCGATGCTGGCGGCGAGCGCGACGAGGAACTCGGAGGCGCTGACCGAGCCGATCACCGTCCGCGGGGCCGTCTTGCCGCGGGAGAGCAGGGTGCTCGTGGTGATCGGCCCCCATCCACCGCCGCCGCTGGCGTCGATGAACCCGCCGAACAGGCCCAGCGGAGACAGGAACCTCGCCGAGTGCGGCGAGGTGCGGGCGTGCGCGACGGCGGGCGGCCGGACGGAGAACCGCAGCGCCACATAGACACCGATGGCGAGCAGGATCGTCGATGTCACCGGAATCGCGGCCTCGGTGGACAGGCTGGAGAGCACGGTGGCGCCGAGGAATGCGCCGACCGCGCCGGGCACGCCCAGCTTCGCGACCACCCCCCAGTCCACGTTCCGGAACCGCCAGTGCGAGGCGCCGGAGACGAGGGTGGTGCCGAGCTCCGCGAGGTGCACGGCGGCGCTGGCGTGTGCGGGGCCGATCCCGCTGAAGATCAGGAGGGTGGTGGCGGTGACACCGAAGGCCATGCCGAGGGCACCGTCGACGAGCTGTGCGCCGATACCGACGAGCGTGAACACCAGGAGAGCGAACATGCAGAAGACTCCGACCACGAAGGAGCGAACCGGGGGAGGGTGGGCGGCGGACGCCGCTCAGCAACACTCCTGGTCGAAGCACGCGCCCCGTCGGGTGGGCCAGAACGCCATCAAGGCGAGCAGGGTGGCCGGAGCCGCCGCGATGCTCGTCGCCTGCACGTTCGTGTCCCTTCGCCGGTCTGCTGTTCGCCGCGCTCGCGACGATCCGTCCGAGCATAGCCCGTCGTGCGCGGCGGCGGCATCTTCGGGCGGCGTGTCGCGCCCGGGGATGCCGCCGCGGCCGGTCACGGCAGGCGCCGGGCCGTGATCTCGAATCCGGCGGCGCGCAACTGGTCGGTGAGCACGTCCCCGAAGGCCGTCGCGGGGGTGAGCACCCCGCCGCCCGCGTGGAGACGGTCGCCGCCGAGGATCAGCGACAGCGCCGACTCGCCGAGCATCACCGCGGTCGCCTTGTACCCGGGATCGCCCTGGGCGGCGACGCGTGCGGTGTAGCGGGCGCCGGTGCTCGTCGTGGTGTACAGGTCGATGGTGAAGAAGCCGCGTTCGCGCGCCGACTCGGACGGGCCCTGCCCGGGCGCGGGCAGCACCTTGTCGAGCAGGAACCGGGTCGGGGGGAACGCCAGGCCCGCCACCAGCGCCCCGAAGCCGGCCGCGACACCGGTCGCCACGAGGGGCGACAACCGCGACGAGCCGACGTTCATCACCTCCCGGTAGCGGAACCGCGGCCCGTACGCCCAGCCGGTGAGCGCGTTGCTGCGGCGCACCACCCGCGTGTTGTAGGGGCCCATGAAGAACGGTGCGAGCCGGCCGGACAGCTCGGGGGCGACGGACTTCCCGTCGACGGTCGCCAGGTCGTTCTGCTGCCCGAGGTCCGGCTCGCGGGACCGGTCCGGCGACAGCGAGTACGGGGCGAGGGCGACCTTGCGGGCCTCGGCGTCCCGGCGCACCACGTCCACCTGGGTGCGCATCGAGTCGATCGTGCCGCCGCTGACGCCGCCCCGCATCGCACGCACCACCAGGGTCGTGTCGGTCAGGTCGCCGGCGCCGTCGGCCTGTACGGCCCGGTGCAGCGCGTGCACGCCGAGGTCGGAGGGGATCGAGTCGAATCCGCAGGAATGGACGATGCGGGCGCCGGTGCGGCGGGCCACGTCGTCGAACCGGTCGATGCTCTCGCGGTGGAACAGCACCTCGCCGGTGAGATCGACGTAGTCGGTGCCCGCCTCGGCACAGGCCTGCACCAGCGGCAGCCCGTACTTGGCGTAGGGCCCGACCGTCGTGACCACCACGCGGGTCCGGGCGGCGAGGGCGGCGAGCGACTGCGGGTCGCCGGCGTCCGCCGCGAGCACCGGCCAGGCCGCCGCGGCGGCGCCCAGCCCGGTGCGGATCCGTTCGAGGCGCTCGGCGGAGCGGCCGGCGAGCGCGATGCGCACCCCTTCGGGGGCGTGCTCGGCGAGGTAGGCGGCGGTGAGCCGGCCGACGAAGCCGGTGGCGCCGTAGACGACGATGTCGAGATCGCGGGAGGCAGTCATGCGCCACACCCTACTGCCGGGTAAGTCGGGATGCGACGCGGCTCACACGACGGCGCCGCAGCCACCAGCCGAGCCAGGACACCACGATCGTCACCGCCACCGCGGCCCGCACGAGCCCCACCGCCGATTCCGGGTAGATCACCCCGGTCAGGTAGTGGTCGATGAACCCGCTCGGCGGCAGGCCGGCGATCCCGGCGCGGCGCCGCGCCCAGTTCTCCAGATCGGTCAGCGGGCAGTCGAACCCGACGAGGACGGTGGCGAACCCCCACACCACCGCCACGACGTGCAGCACCAGCGTGCGGGGCCACCGCCACGCCAGGAAACCGCCGAACGTCACATACAGCAGGAAGGCCAGGTGCACGACCACGGTGACGTCGGCCAACAGCCGGTACGCCATGCCGCCAGCCTATCCGGATCGGGCGGGGGAGCGGCAGTTCCGGGCTTCTATCCTGCGTCCGCGTCGGTGCCCTTGACGACGAGGACGGGCACCGGCACCTCGAGCAGCAGCCGCTGCAGGCGTCGTTCCAGCAGGAACTTGCCGAGCGCGTTGCGGTCGCGGGTGCCCACCACGAGACGTTCCGCGCCGGACCGCTCCACCAGGTCGACGAGGGCGCCGACCGGGTCCCCGTCGTGCACCGCCGTCCGCAGCTCCCACCCGTCGGCGCCGAGGGCGGCGGTGACGTCCGTGCGGACCGACTCGAGTTCCCGCTGCCCGGACGGGCCGTCGTCGTCGACCGCGACGAGCACGAGGGTCGTGCCGTCGCTGTGTGCGGCCTCGCGGGCGGCCGTGGTGAGCGCGGCATGTCCTTCCGGGGTCGCGGCGTGGACTACGGCAACGGGCATGGGGTCCTCCGGGGGCGGCGGTGACGTGTGCCTTCCAGTATCCCCGTCCGGGGTCTCCCTGGCCGCTCCCGGCGGTGTGGAACTGGTCTCCACCTGCGGGGACGTGTCGGATGGATCTCAGCTGCCGGGTGCCGGCGCGCTCACCACGGGGCCGGGCGGTAGTCCTTGAGGAAGCAGCCGTACAGGTCCACCCCGGCCTCGCCCTGCACGATCGGGTCGTACACGCGGGCCGCCCCGTCGACGAGGTCGAGCGGGGCGTGGAAGCCCTCGTCGGCCAGGCGCAGCTTCGTGTGGTGGGGCCGTTCGTCGGTGATCCAGCCGGTGTCGACGGCGGTCATGAGGATCCCGTCGGCGCGCAGGTCCTCGGCGCTGGTGCGGGTGAGCATGTTCAGCGCGGCCTTGGCCATGTTGGTGTGCGGGTGCCCGGCGCCCTTGTACCGGCGCCCGCCGAACTGCCCCTCCATCGCCGAGACGTTCACCACGTACGTGCGGCGGGCCGGGGACGCCGCCAGGGCCGGTCGCAGGCGATTGACCAGGATGAACGGGGCCACGGAGTTGCACAACTGCACCTCGAGCAGTTCGAGCGGCTCGACCTCGCCGACCGTCTGCACCCAGCTGTTGGTGTGCACCAGGTCGGGCAGCAGGCCGCCGGCGTCGACCGCGACCCCGGCGGCGATCCGTGCGGGAGTCGCCGACCCGGCGACCAGCGCGAGCGAGGTGAGCGACTCGGCGGTCAGCTCGGACGGCAGCGACCCGGCCAGCGCGGCCGGATGGGCGTCCGAGGGTTTGCCGAAGGTGAGCACCTCCGGCAACGGACCCGCCGGCAACGGGCCGGACTCGGACTCGGCGAGGGCGGAGTACGCGCCGGGGGAGCGGCGCACGGTCTGCGCGGCGTTGTTGACGAGGATGTCCAGCGGGCCCTGCGCGGCCACGTCGTCCGCGAGCGCCACGACCTGGGCGGGGTCGCGCAGGTCGATGCCGACGATCCGCAGCCGGTGCAGCCAGTCGGGGCTGTCGTCCATGGCGGCGAAGCGGCGGATCGCGTCGTTCGGGAAGCGGGTCGTGATCGTCAGGTGGGCGCCGTCCCGCAGCAGCCGCAACGCGATGTACATGCCGATCTTGGCGCGGCCGCCGGTGAGCAGCGCCCGCCGTCCCGTCAGATCGGTACGGGCGTCCCGTTTCGCGTGGTTCTCCGCGGCGCAGCGCGGACACAGCTGGTGGTAGAACGCATCGACCCGGGTGTACTTGTCCTTGCACACGTAGCAGCCCCGCGGCCGGATCAGGGTGCCCGCGCTCGCCCCCGGTGCGTTCGAGCTCAGCGCGATCCCGGCCGTCTCGTCGTCGATGCGGGTGGGCGATCCGGTCGCCGTCGCCGCGAGCACCTGCCGGTCCGCGGCGACCTTGGCCCGGCGGGTCTCGTTGCGGCGCAACTGCTTGAGCTTTTTGAACATGCTCCCGACGGCGCGCTGCACCGTCACCGAATCCGGATGGTCGGCGTCGAGCTCGTCCACGAGGGACAGGACGCGGAGGCAGGTGGCGAGGTCGGCCGGGTCGATGCCCGACGCGTCGGTGTGCGAAGTCATGGGCCTGTTCGTCGTGTGGTGCGGTACCGGCCGATGGTATCCGGCGGTGCGCGCGGGGCCGACCCCGCGGGACCTGTGGCCCTGCCCACGGCGCCCGAAACCTGGCAGGCTCGGGCCGGAAGGATCCCCGACCCCAGGAGACGACGATGACCGCACGGCGCCGCCCGAAGTTCCGCGACCTGTCCCCGTGGCAGCAGACGCTCGTTCTCACGCTCGCCTGCGTGCAGCTCTCGCTCGCCGCGACGGCATGGATCGATCTGGCGCGGCGCCCGGCGGACAAGGTTGCGGGCAGCAAGGCGAAGTGGGCTGCGATGATCGCCGTGAACTGGATCGGTCCGATCGCGTACTTCCGCCGCGGCCGGATCGGCTGAGCGGCTCCGGCGCCGCAACGGCGAAGGCCCCGAACCTGATCGGTTCGGGGCCTTCGCCGTCTGTCTCGACTCGGAGTGTCCGAGGGGGGACTTGAACCCCCACGTCCGTTAATAGGACACTAGCACCTCAAGCTAGCGCGTCTGCCATTCCGCCACTCGGACATGCTGATGCTCCCCGCTCCCGCGGGTGCCGTTTCAGCGTAACCCACCCGGGCGCGCGGTCCCAATCCGCTGGTCAGCGGCCCGCGTCCGGCCGCCCCCGGCGTCCGTGGGGAACGCTCCGGCGGTGCGCGCCGCCGGGCCCGACGGACGGCCGCGCGGCGCCGCAACGGCGAAGGCCCCGAACCTGATCGGTTCGGGGCCTTCGCCGTCTGTCTCAACTCAGAGTGTCCGAGGGGGGACTTGAACCCCCACGTCCGTTAATAGGACACTAGCACCTCAAGCTAGCGCGTCTGCCATTCCGCCACTCGGACCTGCTCCGCTCCCACTTCCGCGGGCGCTGTGAAAGAGTAACCCACCGCGTCGCGGCGCCCAAATCGCCCCGCCCACCTGCGTGTTTGCCGAGATCGATGGTAGACAGGGGACCGTGTCCACAACATCGAATCCCGCCCAGCCGGCCGGCGGATCCCGCGCCGAGGCCGAAGTCGTCGACCTGGTGTCGCAGCTGATCCGCTTCGACACCTCCAACACCGGAGACCTCGCCACCACCCGCGGCGAACGGGACTGCGCGATGTGGGTGGCGGCGCGGCTCGAGGAGGTCGGCTACACCACCGAATACGTCGAATCCGGGGCTCCCGGCCGGGGCAACGTGTTCGCCCGCCTGCCGGGTGCCGACCCGTCCCGGGGCGCACTGCTGCTGCACGGGCACCTCGACGTGGTCCCCGCCGAACCGGCCGACTGGAGCGTGCACCCCTTCTCCGGCGCCGTCGAGAACGGCTACGTCTGGGGTCGCGGCGCGGTCGACATGAAGGACATGGTCGGGATGATGCTGGCCGTCGCCCGCCGATTCAAGGCCGAGAACATCGTGCCGCCGCGCGACCTGGTCTTCGCGTTCCTCGCCGACGAGGAGGCCGGCGGCACCTACGGCAGCCACTGGCTCGTGCGGCACCGCCCCGACCTGTTCGACGGCATCACCGAGGCCGTCGGCGAGGTCGGCGGATTCTCCCTGACCGTGCCGCGCCGGGACGGCGGGGAGCGCCGCCTCTACCTCGTCGAGACCGCCGAGAAGGGCCTCGGCTGGATGCGGCTGACCGCCAAGGGCCGCGCCGGCCACGGCTCGTTCCTGCACGAGGACAACGCCGTCACCGCCCTCGCCCGGGCCGTCGCCCGGCTCGGCACCCACACCTTCCCGGTCGTGCTGACCGACTCCGTCGCCGAGTTCCTCGCCGCCGTCGCCGAGGAGACCGGACTCGACTTCGATCCAGCCTCGCCCGACCTCGACGGCACCCTCGCCAAACTCGGGTCCATCGCCCGCATCGTCGGCGCCACCCTGCGCGACACCGCCAACCCCACCATGCTCGACGCCGGGTACAAGGCGAACGTCATCCCCCAGACGGCGCAGGCCGTCGTCGACTGCCGCATCCTGCCGGGCCGGCGCGCCGAGTTCGAACGCACCGTCGACGAACTGATCGGCCCGGACGTCACCCGCGAGTGGATCACCGACCTCGACTCGTACGAGACCACATTCGACGGCGACCTCGTCGAGGCGATGAACGCGGCGATCCTGGCCCACGATCCCCTCGGCCGGACCGTGCCCTACATGCTCTCCGGCGGCACCGACGCGAAGGCCTTCGCCAAGCTCGGCATCCGCTGCTTCGGGTTCGCCCCGCTGCAGTTGCCCCCGGAGCTGGATTTCGCCGCGCTGTTCCACGGGGTGGACGAGCGTGTCCCGGTCGACGCGCTGCGTTTCGGCACCCGCGTCATGGAACACTTCCTGCTGCACGCCTGAGCACACCAGCACCCAGAGAAAGGACCGGTATGGCCCACGACCCGTACGCGCCGCTGCCCGACCTGCCCACGTTCGAGCTCACCAGCGAGGACATCACCGACGGTCGGCCGCTGAAGCCGGCACAGGCCAGCGGGATCTTCGGGGTTCCCGGCGGGCAGGACATCTCCCCGCAGCTGTCGTGGTCGGGCTTTCCCCCCGAGACCAAGAGCTTCGTCGTCACCGTGTTCGACCCCGACGCGCCGACCGCGTCCGGGTTCTGGCACTGGGCGGTGGCGAACATCCCGGCCTCGGTGACGTCGCTGCCCGCCGGCGCCGGCGACGACACCGGCTCCGGCCTGCCCGAGGGCGCGGTCACCCTGAAGAACGACGGCGGCCTGCACCGATTCCTCGGCGCGGCCCCGCCGGCCGGCCACGGCCCGCACCGCTACATCGTGGCCGTGCACGCCCTCGACGTGGACAAGCTCGACGGGGTGGGCACCGGCTCGACGCCCGCGTTCCTCGGCTTCAACGTGTTCTCGCACGCGATCGCGCGCGCGACGCTGCACGGCACGTTCGAGCAGTAGACCGCGTTCCGCGGATCGCCTCCGCACCGGAATCGGACAGGCACACCCGTCCGGACGGGTGTGCCTGTCCGGACGGGCGTGTCCCCGCCCGCCGATCCGGGCTCGGCGGATCAGACGCGGGCGTCCGCGCCGACCGCCTCGGCGACCGAACCGAAGCCCGCGGCCCGCACCTTGCGGGCGAGGCCCTTGTGGATGCGGCGCGCCCAGAACGGGCCGCCGTAGATGAAACCGGTGTAGCCCTGCACCAGCGACGCGCCGGCGAGGATCCGCTCCCACGCCTGCTCGGCGGTCTCGACGCCGCCGACCGAAATCAGCACCAGCCGGTCACCGACCCGCGCGTGCAGCCGGCGCAGCACCTCGAGCGAGCGCTCCGCGACCGGCGGACCGGACAGGCCGCCGGCGCCGATCTCCGCGATCCGGGCCGGGTCGGTGCGCAGCCCGTCCCGCCGGATGGTGGTGTTGGTGGCGACGATGCCCGCCAGCCCGAGCTCGACGGCGAGGTCGGCCACCGCGTCGATGTCGGCGTCGGACAGGTCGGGGGCGATCTTCACCAGGACCGGCACGTGCACGGTGTCCAGCACCGCCGCGAGCAGCGGCCGCAGCGACTCGACCGCCTGCAGGTCCCGCAGCCCGGGCGTGTTGGGGGAGGAGACGTTGACGACGAGGAAGTCGGCGAGCGGGCCGAGCAGCCGCGCGCTGGCGGTGTAGTCGTCGGCAGCGTCCCCGGGCGCGACGATCTTGGTCTTGCCGATGTTCGCGCCGATGGGGACCGTGTGCACGCGGGTGCGCAGGCGGTTCGCGGCCTCCCCGGCCCCGTGGTTGTTGAAGCCCATCCGGTTGATCAGCGCCCGGTCCGCGGGCAGGCGGAACAGCCGGGGCGCCGGGTTGCCGGGCTGCGCCTGGGCGGTGACGGTGCCGATCTCGGCGAACCCGAAGCCGAGGGGGCCCCAGGCGTTCACCCCGGCGGCGTCCTTGTCGAAGCCGGCCGCAAGACCGAGCGGGGCCGGGAACGTCACCCCGAACACCGTGTTGCGCAGCACCGGATCGTCGACGACGAGGACCTTCGCGATCAGCGCCCGCAGCGGCGGGACCCGGGTCGCGAGCCGCATCGCCGTGAACGCGATGTGGTGGATCCGCTCCGGCGGCAGCAGGAACAGCAGTCGAAGGAACAAGCGATACACGTAACACTCCCTGCAGGCCCGGGCGGTGCCCGGGGTCGGCGTCAACGAACGGTGGGTTCGGGAACGTGGTGGCCGGTCTTGCGGCGACGCAGCAGCACCCGGCGGCTGCCGTCGGGATACAGCCGCACCCGCGTCAGCTCCCAGCCGTGGAACTCGGCCTGGATGGCGAGCCGCAGCGACGCGCTGACCCGGGACACGTCGCGCGGCAGCCGCAGCGGCACGTACTCGTACTCGTCGTTGCTGGTGTCCCAGCCCACCGGCAGCCGGGTCCACCGGCCGCCCACCTCGCGTGCCCCTGCCATCACACACCCCCGATCGGGATCCGCTGCAGTCCGTCCCCGGTCGCGGACCCGATCACCAGGACCGCGTCGGTGGCGTCGACCGCCACCGAGTTCGGTTGCCGCACCGTCGCGTACCGGCCCCGCTCCTGCGGAATCCCGGTCGACAGATCGTAGCCGATGACCTCGTTGCTGCCGGTCGAGGTGACCCACACGAGATCGTTCGCGGTGTCGTAGGCGACGCCGTACGGGGCGTTCGGCACCGGGTAACGCTGGCGCAGCACCAGCGGGTCGAGGGTGTACACATGCAGTTCCCCGCCGCGGGTGTCGGTCACCAGCACCCGGCCGAACGGATCGGTGGTCAGCTGCGTGGCGCCCTCCCCGGCGCGCAACGCCAGCCCCAGATCACCCTCGGCGACGTCGACCTCGGTCAGCGAGGTCTGGCGACGGTCCAGGGCGGCGAGCGACGTGCCCACCGCGGCGAGCGCGTCGACCGAGGCCAGGCCGGGGACGGTCTGCGTCGCACCAGACGGGTCGACGACGTGGGTGACACCGTCGGCGGTGCCCACGGCGAGGCGGCCGTCCGCCAGCACGGCCGCGGCGCGGGCGTCGCCGTCGACCGGCACCTCGGCGACGGTGCCCGCCCGCACATCCACCCGCGCGACGACTCCGGGACCGGGGGCCAGGACCTCGCCGTCGGCCCCGGGAACCACGGTCACCGCCGCGGCCGGCAGCGCGACCTCGCGGGGCGTCGCGGCCGGATCGGCGGCCCCGAGCAGCAGTAGCCGCGACCCGTCGTCGGTGAGCGCGGCGACCGTACTCGTGCCAGGATCGACGGTGAGGGCGTCGACGGCACGGCCCAGCGCCTGCACCGTTCCCGCCGGCGGGACGGCCGGCGCCGGAGCCACGGCCGGCGTGGCCGCGTCGATGGTGGGCAGGTTGTCGCCGCTGTTCGAGGAGGAACACCCGGTGACCAGCGCCAACGCGAACCCCACCGCCGCGGCGGCGCCACGTGCTGCCGGTCTGCCCATCGTCTCGCTCCTCGTACTCGTCCACGGTCGGTCCGGGGCGGCACCGTCGCCGGCCCCGCACCCGACCCCCAGTGTTCCTGATCGCCGCGGCGCCGCCGCAGGCGCCTCTCCCGCCCTCCACCCCGCGAGGAGACCGATGTGACCTGGCCCACCGGCTCGGCCGACGTGCCCGCCGACGGCTTCGCCGTCGAATACGTCAGCCCGGGCGTCCACGCGCACGGGTTCGGTCGCACCGACGAGGGACAGCCGTTCTCGTTCCGGGTGCGCCGCAAGACGCTGCGGGTGGAGGTGTACCGGCCCGCGGGCCGTGTCGCCGTCCCCACCGCGGCGGACGTGATCGCCCGGGCCCGGGCGTCGGTCGCGGAGATCGACCTCGCCGACGAACGCAGCGTGGTGGCGGCGGTGCGGGACACCGTCGCGCGCGCCCGGCCGTGCCGGTCACCGACGCTGCTCGACCGCGTGCTCGGGATGCTGCCGGGCCGCTGACCCCGCCGCACCCGCCTCGCGGTGCCGCGGCGGCCGGTGCGGCAGCACCAGCGGTGCGCCGGTCTCGGGATGGGCGTGGACCCGCACCGGGTAGTCGTACACGCGGGTGAGCAGCTCGCCGGTCAGCACCTGCGCGGGCGGGCCGTCGGCGGCGACGCGGCCCCGTTCGAGCACGCAGATCCGGTCGGCGTACGCCGCGGCCAGGTCCAGGTCGTGCAGCACCACCACGACGGCGGTGCCCGCGTCGGCGCGGGCCCGCACCACCTGCATCACCGTCTCCTGATGGCCCAGATCGAGCGCGGCGGTGGGCTCGTCGAGCAGCAGCGTCTCGGTGTCCTGGGCCAGTACCCGCGCCAGCGCCACCCGGGCCCGTTCGCCGCCGGAGAGCGCGGGGAACGGCCGGTGCGCCAGGTGCGTGACGTCGGCCTCGGTCAGCGCGGCTGCCACCAGGGCGTCGTCGTCCCGGCTGCGCCCGGTGCGCGCCCACGCCGCGCGACCCATCCGCACCACCTCCAGCGCGGTGAACGCGAAGCCGACGGCGTGCTGCTGCGGCAGCACCGCCCGTCGACGTGCCAGGGCGGCGGCCGAGAACTCCTCCAGCGGGCGGTCGCCGACCGCCACGCGGCCCGCGGCGACGGGATGGTCGCCGGCGAGCGCGGCCAGCAGGGTGGACTTGCCGGCGCCGTTGGGGCCGACGAGCGCGAGCACCTCCCCGACCCGCACCTCGAGGTCGACGCCGTCGAGGACGACGCGGTCCCCGCGGCGGACCCGCACCCCGGCGGCGCGCAGCGTCACCGCGCCGCGGCCGGCACGGGCCGGCACGTGCCGGTCCGGCCACGGCAGGCGCGGGCTCACGCCCAGCCTCCCTGGCGCGCCCGGGTGCGGCGCAGCATCCAGAAGAACACCGGGCCGCCGACCAGCGAGGTCAGCATGCCCAGCGGCAGGTCCGCGTTCTCCACCAGGGTGCGGGCGCCGAGGTCCGCGGCCAGCAGCACCACCGCGCCGCACAGCGCGGCGGCGGGGATCAGCACGCGGTGCGCGGGCCCGAGCGCGATCCGCATCAGGTGCGGCACCACGAGGCCGACGAACAGGATGATGCCGGTGAACGCGACCCCGGAGCACACCAGCACGGCGACGATCACGATGGCGGCCTGCCGCACCCGTTCGACGTCGACACCGAGATGCCGCGCGACGTGCTCGCCGAGGGCGAGCAGGTCCAGCTTCGGGGCGAGCACGACGGCCGCCGCGATCCCGCCCAGCGCCAGCGGCGCGACCACCGCCACGACGTCCCACGTGGCCCCGCCCAGGCTGCCGAGCTGCCAGAAGACGATCTGGTCGCGGGCGGCGGGGGTGGCGACGAAGGTGAACAGGGCGATCAGGCCGCCGGCGAACGCGTTGACCGCCACGCCGGTGAGGATGACCGTCACCACCTCGGTGCGGCCCTCGGAACGCGAGAGCACGTACACCAGGCTCGTGGTCAGCAGACCGGTGGCGAACGCGGCGCCGGCCAGGGCCCATCCGGCGGTGAACGCGCCGCCGAGCACGATCGCGGCGCACGCGCCGACGGCGGCGCCCGCGGACACGCCGATCACGCCGGGCTCGGCCAGCGGGTTGGCGAACACCCCCTGCAACAGGGCCCCCGCGCAGCCCAGCGACGCGCCGACCAGGACGGCCAGCACCACCCGCGGGAACCGCACCTCCCACAGCGTGACCTCCCCGGCCGGGTGGGCGGGCAGCGGCCCCAGGTCGAGCCCGGCGCGGTGCAGCACGCTGCCGATCACCTCGGCCGGCGACGTGGGCACCTGCCCGAGGCACGCCGAGAGCACCGCCAGCACCAGCAGCGCGACCGTCAGGCCCGCGACCACCGCGGCGGTCCGGCCGCGGTGCGCGGCGGGCAGCCGGGCGGGCGCGGCGGTGTCGACGGCGCTCATGCCGGCGCGGCGGGGTAGAGCGCAGCGGCGAGCGCGGCGAGCACCCGCCCGGTGTCCGGGCCGAAGCTCAGCAGCACCGAGTCGGCCATGTCGACGACGTTGCCGTCGCGCCCGGCGGGGGTCTGCGCGACGCCGGGCAGCTGGGCGAGCCCCGCGGGTCCGCCGACGGAGGCGAGGCTCTCGGTCATGATCAAGATCACATCGGGGGCGGACGCGATCATCGCCTCGCTGGTGATCGGGGTGAACTCGGAGGTCAAGCCGGCGACGGTGCCCGCGTCTCGGCCACCGAGGGCCTCGACGAGCGCGTCGGCGCCCGACCCGGGACCGCCGAGCATCTTGATCGCCGACCCGCGCAGGTACAGGAACGCCACGGTCGGGCGGTCGCCGTCGTCCGGCACGGCCGCGCGGGCCGCGGCGATCTCGTCGTCGGTGCGCTGGGCCAGGGCCTCACCCGCCGCGGGCACGCCGAGGGCGCGGGCCACGAAACGGATCTGCTCGCCGACCGTCGCCAGCGTGCGGCGCGGGTCGACGAACACCACCGGCACGCCCGCGGCCCGAAGCTGCTCCTGCACCGCCAGCGGGCCGACCGACGTGTCGGTCAGCACCACCGTCGGGGCCAGGGCCAGGATCGCCTCGGCCGAGAGCCCGTGCCCACCGGGGGTGACATTGGGCACCTGCTCGACGGCGGGGAAACCCGCCGTCGACCGCCCCACCAGCCGGTCCCCGAGACCGAGGGCGAACACGGTCTGCGCGAGGGTGCCCGACCGGTCGGCGGTGACGATGCGGGCGACGTCGGTGACGGTGACCTCGGCGCCGTCGACGCTGCGGACCGTCACCGGCAGCGCCGGGGCGGGAGCCTCGGTGATCGGCCGCGGGTTCGGGTCGTCCACCACCGCGGTGCGCGCCCCGGTCCCGGCACCCCCGATCGGGGCGGCCGAACAGCCGGCGACGAGCGCGACGAGCGCGAGCGCCGCGGCGAGGAACGCGAAGAGGCCGCGCCGCGTCATGGCAGGGGAGGGGTCGTGCGGTACCGATCGAGGTCGGCGGCCAGGTCGGCGAACAGGTCGCCGTTGAGCCCGAACACGAGGTTGGCCTCGTCGATCACCGTGCGCTGCTGCACCTCGTCGAGCGGCGCCGCGTCCAGCTTCGCCCGGTAGGCGTCCTTGAACGGTTTGGGCTTGGGAATGTCGTCGAAGATGTAGAACCGCAGCCCGTCCCGGTCGAACCCGTAGGCCCGCTCGAGCATGCGCCGGATGATCTGGCCGCCGGACAGGTCCCCCAGATACCGCAGGTAGTGGTGGGCCAGGAACACCTCCGGCCGCGCCGCGGCCACCCGCTCGAGCCGCGCGACGTACCGCTCGGCCGCGGGCAGCGGCGCGATCGTCTCCCGCCACCGCGGGCCGAGCAGGAACGTCAGATCCGCCTCGAGCGCCGGGGTGCGCAGCAACGCGTCGTCCAGGAAGGGCCCGGCGATCGGGTCGCCGGCGTGGCCCCGGCCCACCCGCTCGAGCGCCTCGTAGACGAACCACGACTGGGCGAGCAGCGCCGCGTAGCCCTCCCGGGTGAGCCGGCCGGCCAGCAGTTCGGTGACGAACTGCGCGTTCTCGGTGTCGCTGTGCGCCTGCGCCGTCTCGCGCCGGAGCCGTTCCGCGAACCCCGTGACCTCGATCGCGGTCATCGACCGGTTCCTCCTCGTGCCCGACGTCCACCGTCGGCGCACCCACGCCGACCTAGAAGACAGGCTAACCTGACCCGGCGGCGGATCCGGGGGGCGACGTGTCCGAGGTCACGCACTGACGTCGTCGAGCGCGGCCGCGATCGCGGCCGGCAACTCCAGCTCCTCGGCCACCAGCACCCCGGTCAGCTGCGCCAGATCCCGCGCGCCGACCACCGTGGACGCCACCGCCGGCCGGTCCCGCACCCACGCCAGCGCCACCGCCAGCGGCGACGTCCCGAGCCCGTCCGCGGCCGTCGCCACCGCCTCGACCACCCGCGCCGCCGGCTCGGTCAGATAGCTGCGCACCTCCTCGGTGTGCACGTCGTCGGCGCCGCGCGAGTCCGCCGGGATGCCGTCGCGGTACTTGCCCGTCAACACCCCGCCCGCCAGCGGCACCGCCGCGAACACCCCCACCCCGTGGTGCAGCGCCGCCGGGATCAGCTCCTCCTCGACCCCGCGCGCGAGCAGCGAGTACTCCACCTGCGTCGCCACCAGCGGCGCGTGGCGCGTCGCCACCGCCGCGGCCGTCGCCAGCTGCCAGCCCAGGTACCCACGCACCCCCACGTACCGGGCCCGGCCGCTGGTCACCGCGAACTCCAGCGCCGCCGCGACCTCGTCGACCGGCGTCCGCGGATCCCACGTCGCCACCTGCCACAGGTCCAGGTGGTCGGTGCCCAGCTCCCGCAACGTGCGGTCCAGCTGCGTGAGCAGGCCCGCACGGGAACAGTCCACCCGGCCCGCCCCGACCTTCGAGGTGTCGATGCCCGAGCTGCCGGACACCACCAGCTGATCCCGCGGCACCACGTCGTCGAGCAGCTCCGCCAGGATCCGCTGTGCCACCCCGTCGCCGTAGGCGGGGGACGTGTCGACCAGGGTGCCGCCGGCGTCGACGAACGCCGACAGCTGCGCCGCCGCCTCGTCCCCGTCCGTGCCGCGTCCCCAGCTCAGGGTGCCCAGACCGAGCCGCGAGACCCGCAGCCCGCTCGCACCCACCGTTCTGTGTTCCATATCCGCCCGCGCCTCGTGACCATCCGACCGACGGGGCCGATCCGCCGCAGCCGCGACCGCCGCCCCTGACCCAGCACCCTAGTGCCGCGAGGCCGCGAAAACCGTTCCGCCGCGCCGCGTACCCTCGCCCAGGTGAAAATCGACCCCACCCCCGGCGACCGTCCCCACGATCACCCGGAGGTCGCCGCGTGATCGGCGAATCCATGACCTGGCTCCAGACCCTCGTCCTCGGCCTCGTGCAGGGTCTGACCGAGTTCCTCCCGATCTCGTCCTCCGGCCACCTGCGGATCGTCTCGGAGATCTTCTTCGGCACCGACGCCGGCGCGTCCTTCACCGCCGTCACCCAGCTCGGCACCGAGGCGGCCGTCCTGGTCTTCTTCGGCAAGGACATCGTCCGCATCGTCGCCGCGTGGTTCCGTGGCCTCGCCCACCGCGAACACCGCAGCGACCTCGACTACCGCATGGGCTGGTACGTGATCGTCGGCACCATCCCCGTCGGCGTCCTCGGATTCCTGTTCAAGGACCAGATCCGCACCGGCGCCCGCAACCTGTGGCTCATCGCCACCATGCTCATCGTGTTCGCCCTCGTCATCGCCGCCGCCGAACGCTACGGCCGCAAGACCCGCAAGCTCGACGAACTCACCCTCCGCGACGGCATCCTCATGGGCAGCGCGCAGGCGCTGGCCCTGATCCCCGGGGTGTCCCGCTCCGGCGGCACCATCAGCGCCGGCCTGTTCCTCGGCCTGACCCGCGAGGCCGCCGCCCGGTACTCGTTCCTGCTCGCCATCCCCGCCGTCGTCGCCTCCGGCCTGTTCAGCCTCCCGGACGCGTTCGAACCCGCCGGGGAGGGCCTCAACGCCTCCGGCGCCCAGCTGTTCGTCGCCACCGCCGTCGCATTCGCCGTCGGCTACGCCTCGATCGCCTGGTTGCTCCGGTTCGTCGTCAACCACTCGATGTACTGGTTCGTCGGCTACCGCATCGCCCTCGGCGCCGTCGTCCTGGCCCTGCTCGCCACCGGCACCATCTCGGCCACCTGACCCCGGGACCCACGCCGGGCCCGCTCGTCGGGCGCCCGGCCCATTAGGCTGGCTTCATGACGGTCATCCTGCTGCGGCACGGGCGCTCGACGGCGAACACCTCCCGGGTCCTCGCCGGCCGCACCCCCGGCGTCGAACTCGACGAGATGGGCCACATCCAGGCCAAGGGCCTCGTCGACCGGCTCGCCGGCCTCACCATCGCCGAGATCGTGCACTCGCCGCTGCTGCGCTGCCGCCAGACGGTGACCCCCCTCGCCGCCGACCGCGGCCTGACCCCCCTCGTCGACGACCGCCTCGTCGAGGTGGACTACGGGCAGTGGACCGGCCGCGAACTCGGTGACCTGCTGAAGGAACCGCTGTGGAAGGTGGTCCAGCAGCACGCCTCGGCCGCGGTGTTCCCCGACGGCGAAGGCCTCGCACAGGTCCAGGCCCGCGCCGTCACCGCCGTCCGCGAACACGACGGCCGCCTCGCCGCCGCCCACGGCGGCGACGTCGTCTGGATCGCCTGCACCCACGGCGACGTCATCAAGGCCGTCCTCGCCGACGCGCTCGGCACGCACCTCGACGGCTATCAGCGCATCGTCGCCGAGCCCGCCTCCCTCAGCGTCGTCCGCTACACCGAGACCCGCCCGTTCGTGCTGCGCGTCAACGACACCGGCTCGGACCTGTCCGGGCTCGCGCCGCCGGCGCAACCGGCGCCCGTGCCGGGCGGGGAGGTCGGTCCCCGCGGCGGATAATGGGAGAGCGACACCGGATGGATTCGACAACGAGGAGGTGCGATGGCCCGCGCGATACATGTCTTCCGGACCCCGGACCGGTTCGTCGCCGGCACCGTCGGTGAACCCGGCGACCGGGTGTTCTATCTGCAGGCCGTGCACGCCTCCCGGGTGGTGAGCGTGATGCTCGAGAAGCAGCAGGTGCAGATCCTCGCCGACCGCATGGGCCTGCTGCTCGAGGAGGTGCACCGCCGCTTCGGCACGGACCTGCCCGAGGACGCGGACGTCGACATCAGTCCGCTCGTCACCCCCATCGACGCGGAGTTCCGCGTCGGGACCATGGGCCTGGGCTGGGACGCAGACAGCGGCAACGTCGTCGTCGAGCTGCTCGCCGTCACCGAGACCGAAGTCGACGAGTCCGTCGTCCTCGACGACGCCGAGGAGGGCCCGGACGCGGTCCGCGTCTTCCTCACCCCCCAGCAGGCCCGCGAATTCGCCGCCCGGTCCGAACTCGTCGTCGCCGCCGGCCGCACCCCGTGCCCGCTGTGCGGCGAACCGGTCGGCGGCGGCCACATCTGCGTACGCACCAACGGGTACCTGCGCACCGAGGGCTTCGATCCCGCCGCCTGGCTCGGCGAGGAGACCTGAGCCGGTGGGCAGCCCCGACGTCCGCACCGTGCTCACCGACGGCGAACTCACCGTGGTCGGCCGCGTCGTGCACGCCAGCAACGCCACCCTGGTGTGCGACGCCACCCTCGACGCGACCACCGTGCGCTGCGTGTACAAGCCCGTCCGCGGCGAACGGCCCCTGTGGGACTTCCCCGACGGCACCCTCGCCGGCCGGGAGGTGGCCTCCTACCTCGTCTCCGAGGCCCTCGGCTGGGGCGTCATCCCCACCACCGTGCTGCGCGAGGGACCCTTCGGGACCGGCATGGTGCAGCGGTGGATCGACACCCCCGACCCCGCCGACCCGCCCGGCCGCCTCGACCTGGTCGACCTGTGCCCGATCGACGCCGTCCCGCCCGGCTGGCTGCCCGTCCTGCGCGCCCGCGATCTCGACGGCACCGACGTCGTCCTCGTCCACGCCGACGACCCGCGACTGCAGCGCATGGCCGTGCTCGACGTGATCCTCAACAACGCCGACCGCAAGGGCGGGCACGCCCTCGAGGGCGTCGACGGCGGCGTGTACGGCGTCGACCACGGCATCTGCCTGCATCGGGAGAACAAGCTGCGCACCGTGCTGTGGGGCTGGGCCGGCAGCCAGGTCGACCCGTCGCTGCTCGTCGACCTGGACAAACTCGCCCGCGAACTCGACGGCGAACTCGGGCAGCGGCTGGGCACCCACATCACCGCCGGCGAGGTCGCCGCCCTGCGGGGCCGCGTCGGCGCCCTGCTCCGCCGCCCCGTCATGCCCCGCCCGGTCGGAGAGCGGCGCATCCCCTGGCCGGCGTTCTGAGGACCCGGCCTCCGTCCGGAGCCGCCCGCGCCCTCTACTAGGCTCGTGCGCATGCTGTCATGGTCCGACATCGCGCTCCCGTCCGTCCCCGGTCAGGGCCCCCCGCTCCGGCTGTACGACACCGCCGATCGCGCGGTCCGCCCCGTCACCCCGGGCCCCACGGCCACGATGTACGTCTGCGGCATCACCCCCTACGACGCCACCCACCTCGGTCACGCCGCCACCTACCTCGCCTTCGACCTGGTCCACCGGGTGTGGCGCGACGCCGGCCACGACGTGCACTACGTCCAGAACGTCACCGACGTCGACGATCCGCTGTTCGAACGGGCCGCCCGCGACGGCGAAGACTGGATCGTCCTCGGCATGCGCGAGACCGCCCTGTTCCGCGAGGACATGGAGGCGCTGCGCGTCCTGCCGCCCCGCGACTACATCGGCGCCGTCGAATCCGTCGGCGAGGTCGTCGAACTGGTCGAGAAACTCGTCGCCTCCGGCGCCGCGTACATCGTCGACGACGCCGAATACCCCGACGTGTACTTCCGCGCCGACGCCACCGAGCAGTTCGGCTACGAATCCGGCTACGACCGCGCCACCATGGAGCACTTCTTCGCCGAACGCGGCGGCGACCCCGACCGGCCCGGCAAGCGCGACCCGCTCGACGCCCTGCTCTGGCGCGCGCAGCGGCCCGGCGAACCGGCCTGGCCGTCCCCGTTCGGCGACGGCCGCCCCGGCTGGCACATCGAATGCGCCGCCATCGCCCTCAACCGCATCGGCAGCGGCTTCGACGTCCAGGGCGGCGGCAGCGACCTGATCTTCCCCCACCACGAATTCTCCGCTGCCCACGCCGAGGCAGTCACCGGCGACCGCCGCTTCGCCCGGCACTACGTGCACACCGGGATGATCGGCCTCGACGGCGAGAAGATGTCCAAGTCCCGCGGCAACCTCGTGTTCGTCTCCAAGCTCCGCGGCCAGGGCGTCGACCCCGCCGCCCTCCGTCTGGGCCTGCTCGCCGGGCACTACCGCACCGACCGCGCCTGGACCGATCAGGTCCTCGCCGACGCCCAGGCCCGCCTCGCCCTGTGGCGCGACGCCGCGGCCCTGGGCTCGGCCCAGTCCGCCGACGACACGATCGCGCGGCTGCGTCAGCACCTCGCCGACGACCTCGACACCCCGAAAGCCCTCGCCGCGCTGGACAGCTGGGCGACGTTCGCGGTCGAGCGCGGTGGCGACGACCCCTCGGCGCCCGCCGTATTCGCGGACGCCGTCGACGCCCTGCTCGGCATCCCGCTGCGCTGAAGCGCCTTCCGAGTGTGCACATCTCGTCGCGACACGCCGAAGCGTAACGACGAGATGTGCACACTCGACTCTCTATACATGAGTGACGGATGAGATCGAGAGGTGCGGGGCCAGGTGCAGAGTGACCGCTGGGTCGAGGTCAGTCCTTCTCCATTCGACCATGAACGCGAAGGGCTCGAACGGATCAAGGAGATCCTTCCCGACGCACCACCGTTTCGGGCGTGGTCGAACTTCGAATTCCGGGACAACCGTGGCCGCTGGCATGAAGTAGATCTGCTGGTTCTCGCCCGCGACACTCTCTACCTGATCGAACTCAAGTACTACAGCGGCGTTCTGCGCGGCAACGACCACGTGTGGAGTCGCGGAAATTACCGTTCTGAGGATTCGCCGCTGCTGCTTGCGCGCAAGAAGGCGCAGTACTTCTCGTCGCTGCTGAAGGACCGGTTGGCAGAGAAGACCGGGCAGAAGAACCTCAAGGGCATCATCCCGTTCGTGCAGGAACTGGTGTACCTGCACCATCCGGACTTCGTGTGCGCACTCCCTACCAGTTCCAAGATCAACCTTTACGGCATCGACGAAAATAGCGATCGCAGCCAGCTGCCGGGGATCAGCGAGCGGCTGCTCGCCCCGGCCAAGCACGGTCCGGTGTCCGAAGAGAAGTCACTGCTGATCCGCGACCTGATGACCGCCATCGGGCTCGCCCCGCGCCGCCAGCGCGAAGTCGGCTCTTGGGTGATCGACGATCAGCCGCTCGGCGACGGCGAGGGCTGGCAGGATTGGCCCGCCTTCCACCACGTCGACATGGAACGTGCCGCCCGTATCCGCTTCTACCTGCCCAAGCCCGGGGCGACGTCCGCGGAGGAGCACGCCCGGGCGCGCGGTGTGGAGCACGAATACAAGCTGTTGTCGCGGCTCAAGCACGACGGCCTGCAGGTGCCCGTCGACGTGGTCAAGGACAAGGAACTCGGCATCGGCCTGGTGTTCCCGAAATCCGAGAGCGACGTCCGCCTGGACCTGTGGCTCGCGGACCACCACGGCGCGATGACGCTCGAGCGGCAACTCGAGGCGCTCACCGAGATCGCCGAGATCGTCCACTACGCGCACCGGCACCGCGTGGTGCACCGCACCCTCAACCCACGGGCGATCGTGGTCCGCGACCGCAAGACCGGCCCGCAACCGCAGGTGACCGACTGGGACACCGCCGGTGTGCTGCCCGCCAACGCGGAAACTGGGGTGACCCGCCTGTCCGCGGGACCACTGAGCCTCATGGCCGGCAGCCTGAGCGACCAGGCTCGGCTGTTCACCGCTCCCGAGGGAGTGAACCCCGCCGATCCGGCCCGGATGGACGTGTTCGGGCTCGGTGCGCTTGCGTTCTACCTGCTCACCGGCGGGCAGTCGCCGGCAACGGAACGAGGCGAACTGCTCGACCGATTGCGCCGCGACGGCGGTCTCGACCTGGCGGTGGAACTGCCACAGGTCCCCTCGATCCTGCGGCAACTCGTGCTCGACGCCACCGACCCCCGTCCCGCAGAACGGATTCCGTCCGTCGGCGACTTCCTCGAGCGACTCGAGGCGGTGCGCTCGGATCTGTTCCGCGCCGAAGGGGAAACCGATCCGCTCGACGCGAAACCCGGCGACGAACTCGGCGACGGCCGCTTCGTCTACAAGCGGCGCCTGGGCGCGGGCTCGACCGCCGTCGGCATCCTTGTCGTGGACCGCAAGGCGGGCGATCACGAGCGGGTCCTCAAGGTCGCCCGCGACGACGAGGCCGCCGCCCGCCTCCATGCCGAGGCGCAGGTGCTCGGCAAGCTCGACGATCCTCGCATCGTGCAACTGGCCTCCGAGGAGAACGTCGGCGGCCGCGCGGCTCTCGTCGTGCACTACGCGGGACGCACCACCCTCGCGGAGGAGTTGGCCGCCAAGGGCGGCCGGCTGTCGATCGATCTGCTCGAACGCTGGGGTACCGACCTGCTGCAGGCACTCGTTGCCCTCGAGCGTGCCGGGGTGGTGCACCGCGACCTCAAGCCGTCGAATCTCGGTGTTCACCAGTCCAGCTCGCGTGCCGACGCGCACCTTCGCTTGTTCGACTTCTCGATGGCCGGGATCGATCTGCGCCACACCGACGCCGGAACCCCGCCCTATCTCGACCCGTTTCTCGGCACCGGTGGACGCAACCAGTACGACACCGCCGCCGAGCGCTACGGCGCTGCTGTCGTCCTGTTCGAGATGGCGACCGGTGCGGCGCCGCAGTACGGACCGGACCCACAGGCGAACCCGGCCACCGTGCAGGACGATGTCACCGTCGACCCCTCCATGTTCGAGACGCCCGTCGCGGCAGGTCTCACCACGTACTTCACCTCTGCGCTGTCCCGCGACGTCGCGACCCGCCCGGACACGGCCGAGGAGATGCTCCGAGACTGGCGCCGGGTGTTCACCGACCTCGACGCCGCTCCCGCGAAGGCAGACAAGACCACTCGCGCAGTAAAGGTCGCCGCCGGCACCTCCCTTGCTGCCGCCGGGCTGAGCGCGCGGGCCGTGTCTGCTCTCGCCGCGGCGCAGGTCACCACGGTCGGCGAGTTGTTGGTGCTCGATTCCACCCGACTCAACCGGCTGGTCGCCAAGGAAGCGAAAGCCACCCGCACCGAGATCCGCGACCGGCATCGCACGTGGGTCAAGGAACTCGGCCGATCCGCCGCTAAGCCCCAGGATCAGCAGGGGCTGCTCGGCCTGGACGATGCCGTCGCCCTGTTGGTATCGGCGGTGGGCACGGGTAGGGCCAGCACCC